>NVRG01000061.1 GCA_002400805.1 Gammaproteobacteria bacterium | reverse complement strand
ACTCGTTTTTCCAATTTACCAATACCTAAAATAGCCACTTGAGGTTGATTAATTATAACCTTAACAAATAGCTTAAAAGCAGCACACCCCAACTTCTTATGTGTAACAGTTGCAAAATAATCATCATTTTGCACCTCGTGATTATGTTGACGGCATTGATATCGATCGAGTGATGCAATTTCATTTGGCTGGCCACAGCTATAACGGTGAAATGATTATTGATACTCATGATCATGATGTATGTGATCCGGTATGGGAATTATATGAATATGCGTTACAGCGTTTTGGTGCAGTGAGTACGATGATTGAGCGTGATGACAACATTCCTGCCTTTCCTGAGTTACGTAAAGAGTTAGCGATTGCCGAAAAAATTGCCAGAAACACGTTAACAAAAGAACAGCTGCAACTGAGCAATCATTCATTATTACAAGGTGTGGCGTAATGTCTGAGTCAGAACAGCTTCATGATTTACAACAAAACTTTATGAACTATGTCTTGGGAGAAGACTCTGACATGGTTGATAAAATTGAATCAACACCGGCATTATCAGCCAAAGGCCGGCTTGATATTTATGCCTATGCATACAAATCACGCTTAAAAGAAGCGATCACAACAGATTACGATAAGTTACATGGATATTTAGGAGATGAGCAGTTTGATACTGTGATGGAACGATATATAGAAAAATATCCATCACATATCACCAATATGCGTTATTACAGCATCAGCATGCCTGAATTGTTGCGAGATGAATCGCCGTTTAATCAGGTACCTGCTTTAGCTGAACTCGCTACTATAGAAGCGGCATTTGCTGATAGTTTTGACGCTGAAGATCATCGTTTTGTCACCATAAATGATTTAGCAACTTTAGCGCCTGAGGCATGGGGAACTTTACAATTAGACTTCCAAAAATCAGTGCAGATCTTGCCTATGGAATATAACAGTTTTGCTATTTGGAAAGCCTTATCGGCTGAAGAAACACCACCTGAATTGACTCAATCTGAACAGCCTGTGAAGTGGGTTATGTGGCGGCGAGCAGATTTGGTTAGTCATTATCGTGCTTTAGATGAAGCAGAATATGCGGCATTAGAATTAGCTATGCAGGGTGAGGACTTTTCTGCGATGTGCGAACGATTATTGGACTTTTTTAGTGAAGAAGAAACGCCGATGAAGGCGGTAGGATTTTTACAGTCCTGGATCCAGGATGAAATGCTCTCGGAATTAAATACTTAGCGTTTATTTCGCATTCAGCTGTTGCAGGGCAGTTAGATAATCAGATTCTGAAGGTGCTTGATTATTTCTTTGTGCTAGCCATAGGGATTCGGTCAGACATTCCATCATTTGATGTTCGGTTTCATGWGCATTGCTAAACTTAGCTTGTAGTTGTTGATAGAGYTGGCGAATCCCGGCAGGTCTATCGGTTGAAATTTGYTCATGYAGGGAAAGGTGCAAGCCCATATGTAARAASGGRTTAGTTTGACCATCTTCTACAAAATAGTCTTGTTCYAAGCTCGCTTCACTGGYAAATATTTTATGRTATTCAGGATGTTCGTCGAGGACGTGAGCAATACTTGTTTCGAGTGCATTGAGTGTTTGTTGGGCTTGTTTTTTGTTCCAGACATCATGATAAAATTGACGTAATTGTTGTCTGTTCTGACCAAACATTAGTTATTCACGATTTTCTTTTGCTGGCGTTTGAAATCATCACAGGTATGAGAAACGACACATTGCTCACACAGTGGTTTTCGGGCCGTGCAAACATAACGCCCATGTAAGATCAGCCAATGATGGGCATCTTGCATAAATTCTTTTGGCACCACTTTCATCAAACGATCTTCAACCGCACGTACTGTTTTACCCTTGGCCAATCCAGTGCGATTGGACAGGCGAAACAGGTGYGTATCGACGGCGATTACCGGATGTTTGAATACGGTATTTAGAATGACGTTAGCRGTTTTTCTGCCAACACCGGGCAAGGCTTCTAATGCTTCACGATCTTCGGGCACGTCAGAGTCATGCAACTCAATTAGTTGGCGACAGGTTTTGATTACATTGGCAGCTTTGCTATTAAATAAACCGATGGTTTTTATATAGTACTTAAGCCCATCTTCACCTAAGGCTAATATCGTTTCAGGGGTATTGGCAATAGGGTAGAGCTTRTCCGTTGCTTTATTGACCCCAACATCGGTGGCTTGTGCAGATAAAATSACAGCGATTAATAGYTCAAACGTTGAACTATAATTGAGCTCGGTTGTAGGCTCTGGATTCTGATTTTTTAGYGTGGCAAAAAAATCATGCCGCTGTGCATTGTTCATAATTAACTAGCAGCAGGYTCAGCAACAGCTTCTACCGTCTGGACTTGGGTTGTTTCTCTGGCGTCAATCACATTTTTTAAGGCGACGATCAAACCTAAACCGATAAATGCACCGGGCGGTAATAAAGCCATGAGAAAACCACGATAGTCTTCAAACACCACGATAGAAAAGCCTCGAGCCGCTTCACCAAACATCAAGTGAGCTTCACTGAATAGGGTGCCAAGTCCAATCAGTTCACGCATTGCGCCTAGTAATACCAATACAGCAGTAAAACCTATCCCCATCATAAAACCATCAACTAAGGCGGGGCCGACAGGATTTCTAGCGGCAAAGGCTTCCGCACGACCGGTAATCGCACAGTTGGTGACGATTAATGGAATGAAAATACCGAGGATTAAGTAAAGTTCATGAAACCATGCATTCATTGATAATTCGATGACGGTCACTATCGATGCAATGATTAATACAAATACTGGCAGGCGCGCTTCATCCGGTATTTGTTTACGAAATAGCGAGACTAGCCCATTAGAAGCGACTAAGGTAATGATAGTCGCCAAGCCCAATCCTAGGCCGTTGATAACGGTATTTGAAACAGCCAAAAGTGGGCATAAACCCAATAATTGAACTAGGGCTGGGTTATTTTTCCATAAACCGTCACGAATGATCGGGCCATAAATTTCGTTCATTTTTCGGTCTCCGATATTACAAATAATTCATCACGATGAGCATCAAAATAGAGCAAGGCATTTTTCACTGCAGTGACGACTGCCCTAGGGGTAATCGTTGCTCCGGTAAATTGATCAAACTCGCCACCGTCTTTTTTAACTTTCCATTTAGATTCATCAGGGTTAGATAAAGATAGGCTTTTAAAGTTCAATATCCAGTCTGCTTTTTTTGTATCAATTTTGTCGCCAAGGCCAGGTGTTTCTTTATGGCTGATAACTCGCACACCGGTTAAGCTGCCATCAAACGCGATACCAACGAGTAATTTTATTTTACCGTTATAACCATTGGGTGCAATTGCTGAAAGCACAACAGCCACAGGCTCTTCATTCAGGCGTGCACGATATACGATACTGGTTTCATTGGTGCCCAGTTGGTTATTTTCCTCTAAAACCAAGGTATCCGCTAATATCTCATTGTTATATTGGTCTTTAGCAATAACCGCATTGATCGCATTTAATAGCGTTTGACGCTCATTTTCGATAATTTTATCGTGAGTTTCATTTTCGGTAAGCACCACCAAACTGGTCGCTCCTATGGCAAAGGCGGCCAATATCAAACCAACACGTAAGATATGATCTCTAAGCGCACTCATTATTTCACCGTTCCATACACTTTTGGTTGAGTATAGTAATCAATTAACGGTACCAACATATTCATTAGCAATACGGCAAAGGCAATACCGTCAGGGTAACCGCCCCATGTGCGGATAATATAGGTGAGTAAACCAACACCTGCACCAAATATTAAACGTCCCTTAAGTGTTGTTGAAGCAGTGACTGGATCGGTGGCAATAAAAAATGCACCGATCATGGTGCCACCACTAAGTAGATGGAATAAAGGACTTGCCGCTGCTTCAGGTGCAATTAGATAGGTTGCTGTGCTGATGACTAATAGGGCGGCAATCATGGCGGCAGGAATATGCCAGCTGATCACACCGCGATAAATCAGAAACAGGCCACCAACGGCAAACCAGATATTAATCCATTCCCAGCCTATGCCACCAAATAAACCAAATAAAGGCTGACTGACGATGTAGCTTGGCAACTCTGACAGGCCGATCTGCGTTTTCATTACATCTAAAGGCGTTGCTCCAGAAAAGGTGTCGATGCCTGCACCGCTGGCCAGTTCACCACTGAATATAAATTGGAAAGCGCTGGAAAGGTCTAATGAATTTTCAGTAACGCCTGTTGCGGGCAACCATGTTGTCATTTCTAATGGGAAGGACAATAACAGTAAAACATAGGCAATCATGGCGGGGTTAAACGGGTTATAACCCAAACCACCAAATAAATGTTTGGCAAAGATGATGGCAAACAAGATACCTATGGTAGTCAGCCACCATGGCGCGAGCGGTGGGATGGCCATGGCAAATAAGACGGCAGTGACGATGGCGCTACCATCTGTTAAAAATGGTTTTAACGGTCGGTCACGCAGTTTTAGCATCAGGGCTTCTGCTAATAAGGCCACTATAATGGCTAGGGAGATATTAACAAGTACACCCGGACCAAAGAAAAACACCATTGCGATCAAGGCTGGCACTAAGGCCAGCAGTAATTGGATCATGTGCAAGGTGACACGACTGGTTCCAGATAAAAAGGGAGGGCTGAGCCGGAATAAAGGCATGGTTAAGACTCCTGCTTATCTGGTTGAGATTCGGCTGCTTCCGCTGCTTTTTTTTCTTTAGCTACTTTGCTGGCAGCTAAGGCTGCTTTACGTTTGCGTTGTTTTTCTGCTTTTTCAAGCCGTTCACGTTCCTGCCGTTCTTGGCGATTGTCATGACGTATACGGGCATGATCTGATTTTTGCTGTTCTTGTTCTTGATTCATGGTTTCTGTTTTAGCAAAGCGGAAATATTGAACAAGCGGAATTTGGCTTGGACAAACATAACTACAGCAGCCACATTCGATACAATCAAATAAATTATATTCGCGTGTCTTTTCAAGATCTTTTGACCGTGAATGCCAATACAGTTGCTGTGGCAATAAACTTACCGGGCAAACATCAGCACAGTCACCACAACGAATACACGGTAAGGGTGTCGTTGATTCTGTCGCATCATCAACACCCACCAAGATACAGTTTGCCGTTTTAGTGACCGGTAAATTATCACCGGCAAGGTTATAACCCATCATCGGGCCACCTTGGATAAAGGGTTCTCCTGCTTGGCGCTTTGTTTCACAGAAGGCTAATAACTCATGTATCGGTGTGCCAAATAAAGTCTCGAAGTTGCCTGCATGTTTAACATCTTTACCTGTGACCGTGACGATACGAGAAATTAATGGTTCGCCATATTTGATCGCGCGGCCAACGGCATAAGCCGTGCCGACATTATGCAAGACGATGCCGATATCCAGAGTCAAACCACGGCTGGGTACTTGCTTGCCGGTCAGCACTTGAATCAGTTGTTTTTCACTGCCCGTCGGGTAACGAGTCGGGATAACAACTACTTTGGTATTTTTAAGTTGCGTACGTGAGGCTAAGGCCAGTTCCATAGCTGAGATAGCTTCAGGTTTATTATCTTCTATAGCAATGACACAATCTTTAACGTTCAAAGCGAGCTGCATCACTTCAATGCCATCCATAATGCCTTGTGCACGTTCACGCATGATCATGTCATCACAGGTAATATAGGGTTCGCATTCCGCGCCATTCAGAATCAAGGTCTCGACGTGATGATGAATGCCCGGATTGAGTTTAATAAAACTCGGGAAACCTGCGCCACCTAAACCCACAATCCCCGCTTCACGAATACGTTGACGTAGCTCATGACTATTTAGCTGGCTGATATCTTCGTTTACTTGTCTTTCTATCCAGCGATCATCACCATCGGTTTCAATGGTAATACAGGTTGCGGATAAACCTGATGGGTGAGGAATGGGATGATCGCCAATAGCGGTGACAGTGCCTGAACTAGGGGCATGCAAACCGACAGAGACATGACCTTCTGCAGCAGCAATTTTTTGGCCTTTAAGTACTTTATCTCCCACTTCAACGATAGCAACAGCAGGTTCACCGATATGTTGTTGTAGCGGTAAGACTAAGGTCTTAGTCAACGGCATTCTTCGTATTGGCGTTTGGGTAGATCGTTTCTTTTGGCCGGACAGTACTAAACCACCTGGAAAGCTACCAAGAGCTTGTGTCATGACTTAGCTCCTGACTGTAAATCGATACGGGAAGGATCTGGCCAGCGCCAGGTATTGGGTTTTGCTTTGGTTTCAACCATATCAATGCAATCTACCGGGCAGGGTTCGACACATAATTCACAGCCCGTGCATTCATCAGCAAACACAGTATGCATATGTTTGGCAGCACCGAGGATGGCATCGACAGGGCAGGCCTGTATGCACAAAGTACAACCTATGCAGCGATCTTCATCAATAACGGCTAAGGTTTTGGGTTTTTCTTCCCCGCACTCATCGTCCAGTGGTTTAATTTCAATTTCTAATAAATTCGACAGGGCTTGAATGGTCGCTTCACCACCAGGAGGGCAACGGTTAATATCTGCTTCACCCTTCGCCATGGCTTCAGCATAGGGGCGACAGCCAGCAAAGCTACATTGACCACATTGAGTTTGCGGTAATAATTTATCAATTTGTTCGACTATGGGATCGCCTTCGACTTTAAAATAAATCGAAGCGAAACCTAATAGTAGGCCAAAGATTAACGCTAATAGCGCTATAGCTATAATTGCAGTGAACATGGCTTAAACCTTTACGAGACCGGAAAAGCCCATAAAGGCCATCGACATTAATCCAGCAGTAATTAAACCAATTGCAGCACCTTGAAAGGGTACCGGTACATCAGCAACAGCAATGCGTTCACGCATAGCAGCAAAAATAACTAAGACCATTGAGAAACCGACGGCCGCACCAAAGCCATAGAGTGCAGACTCTAAAAAGCCATTTTGTGCTTGCACATTAAGTAAAGCCACACCTAATACGGCACAGTTGGTGGTAATTAATGGTAAGAAGATGCCTAATACTTGATAAAGCAAAGGACTGGTTTTATGCACCACCATTTCGGTAAATTGAACCACAACAGCAATAACAAAAATAAAGCTGATAGTACGCAGAAACTCAATGTTGAGTGGTGTGAGTAGGTATTCGTTGATCAGGTAACTACAGATTGACGATAAGGTGAGCACAAATGTAGTGGCTAGACCCATGCCAATAGCCGTTTCCAGTTTACGAGAAACACCCATAAACGGGCATAGCCCTAGAAATTTAACTAGGACAATATTGTTGACCAGAATGGTACTAATCAATATGAGGGCATAGTCTGCCATTTAATAACCTACGTGATGTTGTCAGAAATTATCCGAACATTAGCCCGGAAGTGCAGTTTTCCACGAATTTTAATCCAACATTATAGCTGAAAA
>NVRG01000060.1 GCA_002400805.1 Gammaproteobacteria bacterium | reverse complement strand
AATTTAAAGAGGAAGGTTTATTTTTTCTAATGTACTACATGCCACCTTAGAATGATAAAATCAACTTGTAGGCGTATCAAAAAAATAGGTTCATTGGGGGGGGATATGTTATTTCCGATAAACCAAAGACATTTAGTGCTTTATTTTGCTCTATTTCTAGCTTTACCAGCAGATGCATTTGAAACCGATATTTACGGCTCACTTCGTCTTCAAGCTGAATATGTTGAGCCTGACAACGAGCCTGGTAATTTTGATGATTATGCCGCCTTGCGCGATGCCTATACTCGAGTAGGTTTAAAAGTATCACATTCTTTCACGCCTGATTGGTTAGCGCTGTTTCAAATAGAGCTGCCGATTGACTTGGTTAATAAGAAGCTTCGACATTCATGGGGACAAGATGAAGATATAAGAATTTTCAATCTTAAAGTTTCTGGCCCTTTAGGCTCATTGTCATACGGAAGAGATTGGACCGCTTTTTATAATAAAATTGCTTATCCAGTTGATTATTTTCCTAGCTTTTACAGTGGCTTCACCTCATTCACCTCATTTCGTTTAGATGACACCCTTGCTTACACGTCCCCCTCATTCAACGGTATACAGTTTTCTGCCTCCACATCAAAAGACAATGGAACACGTGACGGAAATAGAGAGCAATATACGGTTTCATACACTAATAACATCCTGACATTGGCGGCAGGTATTGATGCTCTTGGCGGTGATGACAATGTAAAGATACTAGGATTAGCAGCATCATTTAACAAAGGCCCATGGTATCTAGCCGCGACATATGAACAGTTTGATAGTGATATTTCAGGTCATGGATGGGCTGCTGATGGGACAGATGCTATTAATGCTTTCGCGCAGTATACGATCGGTAATGATGAGCTACGTATACTATTGGCAAACGTGGATAATTATGGCGAGTTTGTTTTTCACGCAGGTTGGGAGCTTCACTATAATGACAATACTTCCTTATTCGTTGAGTATTACCAAGAACAAGAAACGGCAGTTATTTCAGATGCCAAACAAACAACTTCATCGGCACGAAACTTTGATCCTGCAGATAGTGGCGGTCGAAGCTTGTTGATTGGAATCAGGTATGACTTCTAATTTTTCAGAGAACAACATACTGCTGGGCTTTCCTACTCAATGGTTAAAATCAAACTTTTTGATATGGAATAGGTCATGAAAACAATAAGTTTTCAACTGATTTGGCTAGGACTATTGCTTCTGCTAACAAGTAATATCGTGATGGGACAGCGTACCTCCATTGTTTTAGGCACCGAGGACTGGCCTCCTTTCAGTTATGCAGATAAAGCAAATGATCAAACCTCTGGTCTGAGCACTGAAATTATTAATGCGACGTTTAGGCTGATGGGAATTTCCATTACGGAAAATAGAGTCTACCCTTGGGCCAGAGCACAGCAATTGGTCTATCACGGAATTTTAGATGCGGTTTATACCGCTTCTATCAATGATGAAAGAAAGGAATACTGCCATTTCCCCTCTGAACCTATCGTCACCAGCAAGTGGGTTTTGTTCATTAAACAGTCGAAAAAGGAGGTATTGAATTTCGACGAATTGAGCGACCTAAAGAAGAAAAGAATAGGGCTTATCTTAGGATATAACTATCCCTCTACGTTCAAGAAATATGTCACGGAGAATTCCTTAATTTCAGAGGTTCCTTTTGAAACACAGAATATAGCTATGTTAATCAGGGGGCGATTTGACTATATGCCTGCGGTATTAGAGACGACACTCTACCTCGCAAAAAACAGGCCCCAGCTAAAAAAAGTAGACGCATATAACAATCTTTATTATTTTCCTACTCCTCTGGCGACGACTAATTTTTATCTTATGTTTTCCAAAAAAACAGTGGAAAAAGAGTTTGTCGATCGATTCTCCAAAGCGTTAATCGAATTCAAGAAAACAGATGAATACCAAAAGATTCTTAAAAAATATCTATAATCGTTGTCATTCAGCTTGGTAATAGTACTTTTTTGAGCCTAAATTTCACCCCCTCACACTATGTATAGTAGAGTTGCAATTAACTTAATTAAGTTGAAAAGGACTCAAAGTGAAGAAGGGTATAACTAAAGAATGGGTTAAGTTAGTCAAGCTAGGCGTTACCGGACTGTTACTCGTCATTGTTGTGGTGCTAGCCGGTGAACARCTTCAAGGAAWAGAGGCACTAATACTCGGTATAACGCCGTACATTATTTATCAGCTTTACTGTGTAAGCYGCTGGGCYATGAAACGGACAAAAAAATAAAYCCACATCAAGCGGAAGGTTAAATTTAAGGTCTTTTNCGTACCGTTAAGCATTCTCCGATYTAAGCCTATTATCATCAACTAGAAAATACCCTCAYTTTTCTGRTTTTTGCTAATGGAAGAGGGTATGCACATTTCATTTCYACATAACATTATCTCTAATGTTATCTCCTCATCTGGCTTATCTACAATCNTTTTTAGGATGGCTGACGGCCTGTTAAYAACCCAAAGCGGRCCGTTAGATTAGYTAAAAKMAGAAGAAAGTGCATCCACAGATATAGAKAAACYAGRRTCYGAATGAAMTGGCAKGACAGTGAAAAAARGGGCAMTACTGAAGGTTTAAGCCTGCTCAAACTCAACCCAAAAGGTCAGACCTTTTTCTGGATTTTGAAACACGCCAATTTCACCATCCATAAATTCTACCAACTGCTTGCAAATAGATAGGCCAATACCTGTACCTTCGATGGCTAAACCTTCCCTATCTAAGCGATTAAATGGTTCAAACAAGGCTGGGAATGACTCCTGTGGAATACCATCACCTGTGTCACGGATAGATAATCTTACTTTGCCATCATTGGTTTTATTGGCGGATAAAGTGATAGTCCCTTTTTCACTATTGTATTTAATCGCATTACTGACAATGTTCAGTAGTACTTGCATGACCTTTTGACGGTCCGAAGTTATTACAAGAGGATATGAGTCAGCAGCAGCCTGATTATCTAATGTAATGGATTGTGTATTTGCTTGAGGTTGAAGCATATGACAGACATCAGCGATAAGCATATTGACATCAATATCTTCAATAGTGAGGACCAGGTTACCCGCCTCAAAATTTGAGAAATCCAGTACGTTATCAATAAGACTTAATAGCTCCTGACCGCTATTTATTACATGGGATAGTAATTCTAATTGATCTTGAGTAAGCGGATGCTCAGTGTCCATGGCTAATAATTGTGAAAAACCAAGTAGAGTATTCAGTGGAGTACGAAATTCATGACTCATGGAGGAAAGAAATTTTGATTTAGCCTTGTTAGCAGACTCTGCAAGTTCTTTTGCCTTTATGAGCTTATCTTCCATCTTCTTGCTTTCAGTCACATCTGTAGCAATACCAAGTATATATTGTTCGTTATTAACACCTTCGAAACGTATCTTTTTTGTGTGTAGCGTTCTACAAACACCATCTGGAAAAGTTATCGTTTCTGTCGTTTCTGAAAAGCCCTCAAAGAATGCCTTTTTATCCATTTCCAGAAACATTTCAACTTCATCTGGGCTGTAATCTTCTAACGTTGTATAGCCAATCACTTTATCTTGTTTTTCTTTTGGGTACATATTGAGGAAATTTTGATTGGCTAACGCTATTCTGAACTCAGTGTCTTTAACAAAAATACAATCTGGGTTATTTTCAAAGATGAGAGTATTAAACTTCTCTGCCTGCTCCTTTTCTTTAATTATTTCTTGGAGCTCTTCAGATGTTTTTTTCAGTGCATTATCTAGCTGTTTGTTCTCGTCAAAATCTGTAATCACTTTTTGTTCTCCAGCTCAATCTAGCGGACTTGCATTTCATCCAGTTGCAGTTCAAGACTTGCCGCCATCACCCCGTTTGTAGGGTTGGCCTAAATCTCAATATAGAGTATTTAAGCATCAACTACAAATAGGACAATTAATCTGTTGTAAGTTTATATTTTTAGAGTTCAAGAACGGTAGAAAAGTTAAGTTATTATTTGAATATATTATATAAATCAGGGGTGTGGGTTAAAAACGTACTTACCGCGACCTATGGCCATAATCAAACCAGCACGGTCGTGAAGATAAAGGGGTTTAAGTACCATTTGTCTATATTAAAATATAGAATAGGGTCATTAGACGAATGACTGCTTTTGGCACAAAGCCGATGGTCCAGAGCAAATACAGAAATGATTTCTTTCCTCATATGAACTATGCTTGCGACATTCAAATCGCCATAAGAAACGCCCTCGTTTTTCTGATTAACGACAATGGAAGAGGGTGCGCCCAAATTCATACGGCCCAGTCACCCTAATTGAATTTACGGTCTGATTCTCGTCGTCTTACTGGGAAGTAATAGATCTTGGCTGACTCCCTCACTAAAGACTGTTTTTGACGCTCTCTTACTTCTATCAGGTACAAGCGGCTTATCTCAATCAGTGCCAGCTTTCCAGCTCGAATATCACCACTTGTGAATTTGTCACCTTCTGGTGAACAAAAAAACCCACACAAAATGACCGGTCGGTAAAATCGTTTCGGCGATTAAAACTTGGAAGCTGACCACCCATCATACGCAAACATTCAATAATCGCTTTTGGTGCTGTTCCCTGTGGTTCGTAGTGTTTAAATGTACGTTTTGAAATATCCAAGTAGTCCATAACTTGCTCACGAGCCATGCGTGCAACGTGTCGTGCCTGTGCGAATTCCGTTATATCGCTAACGTTCATCTATAAAACAAGTGTGCGACACACCTCGTGCGTCACATCTTATTCACATTTGACAGTTCTTCGATGTACCAGTGTTTATGATGGTAGTGGGCCTTTACTATTAAAATTCCAATTTAACATAATATACATTATGCGAATCCTTGGCTGCGCGGGAATAGCAGGTATGTGTTTCGTTCCAGTGTGAATTTCAAGGCCGTCGGCTTTGCATGATGTTGGGCTCATCAACCCCAACATATCGTTTTGTTAATCAGATTCAGAATTTGAATTTCACCACACCTGACTGGTGTGTTGTCGATTACATTTAAATTCTGAAACAGTAAATTTAAGTTAAAACTTACSTGATCTGACTAAGWMGATTTGAGTATGGTTTGTCAGCACTGTTTTTAATCCCAACATAATGCCAATTGATTTGTGTTGTTCATTGATAACGATTCGCAAAATAGTTTTATCAAAGGTAAAATCAGGTCTTTATATTTCCTTGAGTTCAACTATGGCCCAGTACGTATATAGCATGAATCGCGTTGGCAAAATTGTGCCGCCAAAACGTGAAATTCTTAAAGACATTTCGCTGTCATTTTTTCCCGGTGCAAAAATTGGTGTACTTGGTTTGAATGGTTCTGGTAAATCGACTTTACTCAAAATCATGGCTGGTCTTGATAATGACTATATTGGTGAAGCCATACCGATGCCGAATATTAAGATCGGTTATTTAGCACAAGAACCTGAGCTTGATGATTCAAAAACAGTTCGTGAAATTGTTGAAGAATCTGTATCTGATGTGAAACAGGCAATAGATGACTTAGAGGCTGTCTATACCGCTTATGCTGAGCCCGATGCTGATTTTGATGCCTTGGCTAAAAAACAAGCTGAGTTAGAAAACCTAATTCAAGCGAAAGATGGCCACAATTTAGACAATGCGCTTGAACGTGCTGCCGATGCCTTACGTCTTCCAGAATGGGATACTAAAGTTGCGGCGTTATCGGGTGGTGAACGTCGTCGTGTCGCACTGTGTCGYTTRTTGCTTGATAACCCTGATATGTTATTGCTGGATGAGCCSACTAACCATCTTGATGCWGAATCCATWGCTTGGATTGAACGTTTTCTTAAAGATTTCCCCGGAACTGTAGTCGCGATTACTCATGATCGATACTTCTTAGACAATGCTGCGGGTTGGATTTTAGAGCTGGATCGTGGTCGTGGTATACCTTATGAAGGTAATTATTCTGCTTGGTTAGAACAAAAAGATGCGCGCTTACAGCAAGAAGAAAAAACAGAAGCATCACATAATAAAGCAATTCGAGCCGAATTAGAGTGGGTACGACAAGGGGCTAAAGGTCGTCAATCTAAGTCCAAAGCACGCTTGAAATCATTTGAAGAAATGAATTCGCGTGAGTTCCAAAAACGTAATGAAACCCAAGAAATCTACATTCCACCGGGTCCTCGTTTAGGTGACAAAGTCATCGAATTAAACAATGTCACTAAGTCATATGGTGATAAATTGTTGCTTGAAAACGTGAGTTTATCCATTCCTACTGGCGCTATTGTGGGYATTATCGGGCCAAATGGCGCGGGTAAATCCACCCTCTTCCGGATGATTGCTGGCCAAGAGCAACCTGATTCAGGTTCGATAGACTTAGGCAGTACGGTGAAATTAGCCTATGTGGATCAAGCTCGTGAACTCAATGGCAAGAACACCGTATATGAAGAAATTTCAGAAGGTAATGAAATTATTACGGTGGGCACGTATCAGACCCCTGCTCGTGCGTATTGTGGTCGCTTTAACTTTAAAGGATCTGATCAACAGAAATTTGTGAAAGATCTGTCTGGTGGTGAACGCAATCGTTTGCACATGGCAAAACTATTAAAAGAAGGTGGCAACGTCTTGCTACTCGATGAGCCGACCAATGATCTTGATATTGAAACTTTACGTGCACTCGAAGAAGCGATTTTAGCCTTCCCTGGTTCAGCCGTGGTTATTTCGCATGATCGCTGGTTCTTAGATCGTATCTGTACTCATATGATTGCCTACGAAGGTGAATCTAGTGTGACGTTCTTCGAAGGTAATTACACCGAATATGCTGACGATTACCGTGAACGTTTTGGTAAAGATCACCAGCCTGAACGGATTAAGTATCGTAAACTGAGTTAGTAATATACGAAAGCAATGACATTAATGGGGTAAGCCAGCACTGGCTTGCCCTTTTTTATTTTCAAGCTTGGCAGTTTGTTACTCAGGTTATAATGGCGCTAACTATTTCAAGCTTCAGACTCACGACTGTGACCACACGCCAACGACATAACACCAAACAATCACCCCCTCGTCGTAAAGGCCTGCATCCAAGAAATTGTCATCAAGCCGGTTATGATTTTCCCGCTCTTGTCAGTAGCTACCCTGCTCTTTCACCTTATGTGAAAACAAATGACTACGGTAATCTTTCCATCGACTTTGCCGACCCTCTAGCTGTTAAAGCGCTTAATACCGCTCTGTTAAAATGCCACTACAATATTGTTGACTGGGATATTCCCGAGGGAGCACTTTGCCCCCCTATTCCGGGCAGAGTCGACTACATTCACTACATCGCCGAATTACTGGGTATTGATGACACGACAACGAGTTCATCCCCAACAAAATCAAACATCACTCTGCTCGATATTGGCACCGGTGCCAATGGAATATATCCACTATTAGCCTGTCAGATATACGGTTGGCAGTGTGTTGGCTGTGATATTAATAAACAATCACTGGATAACGTAGCAGCAATTATCGCTAGTAATGCGACTCTTAAAAATGTCTTTAAACT
>NVRG01000059.1 GCA_002400805.1 Gammaproteobacteria bacterium | reverse complement strand
GATCCGTTTAGATACATTCTCATCCATACCTGGACCATTATCTTCAATTTCTATAGTAACCATCTCGTCGTCGTTTTGATAATGGGTACGTACAATAAACGTTGGATTTTTTATATTTGCTGCTTGCATAGCCTGTGCACCATTTCTGAACAGGTTTAACAAGACTTGCTGGATTTTGCTTGCTTCACAGGGTATATCAGGTAAGTCATCTTGATAGTCTTTGATGATATTGATAGATTTAAAGTCATACTGTTTTTTTAAATCATAGTCGATTTCGGCTAAAGCCAGTGATTTATCTAATAATGTTGCCATATTCCACGGCAACGAAATAACGTCGCTTTTTCGAGCAAAGGTCAGCATATTGTCGATAATGTCTGCAATACGCAGGCTAGATTCATTAATAGCAGATAACATTCTAAAAATTCCTCGATCGTTCATATAGTCATACAAGGAATTTAAATCTATGCCTGCTGTTTTCGCAGCTGCGAGATTGGCAGGGAGTAATTTATTAGTGAGGCGACTAGTCATCACGGTTGCTGTTTGCATCATGCCGGCTAAAGGATTGTTAATCTCATGGGCCATCCCGGCTGCAAGCCCACCAAGCGACAACATTTTCTCCGATTGAATCATCATTTCTTCAAGACGAACTCGTTCCGTCACATTATCAATACGTAATACGGCACCTTCAATGCCATCAGCGACTAATGGATAAATAGTAAGGTCTTCGTAGTGTATTTCGCCATCTTGATGATAGGCTTTATGCGTATCGGTAAGTTCACACCGTGTTTTTATGGCGTCTGATATCCGATCCATTTCAGACGATAAACGGGGAAAGACATCGACTAAGTCTCTACCTAGTGCTTCTTCGGTAGTAATTCCCGTTACGCTAGCGGCTTCATGATTCCACTGCGTTACATGGCCCTCAGTATCGACACCAATAACGATAGAGGGCATGGAGTTAATAATATTAGCAAGATAATTACGCAGCTGTTTTAATTCTTTTTCAGCTTTCTTTTTCTCCGAAAAATCTCGCGCAGCTAATAGTATGCAGGCTTTATTGTTGATCTCAATCGGTTCACCAGAGAACATGACATCCCGAATATCACCATTTTTCATTTTGAGTTTAACCTCAAAATTATGTACGCTGCCATGGTCTTCTATTTCTTTTATCATGGCTTGTCGCTGTTTGAAATCCAACCAAATACCAAACTCCATTATTGAGTGGCCGATCAGTTCATCACGTCCATAACCAACTAATTGAGAGTAAGCGTCATTAATTTCGATAAATACACTATCGTAGAGTGTGGTTATCGATAATGATTCCGGTACAGCAATGAATGCTTTTACGTATTCTTCTTGAGAAAGCAGTAGCGCATCTTCTTTTTGTTTTCGCTCTGTAATATCGTAAAACCAAGCTAGCACCGCATCTTTACCTTCGAATTGAATAGGTAAATAGGTTGAGAGTGTCCATTTATTGCCTTGCTTAGGTATGGAAAAGTTTACTAAGCGGTTGGTAACAGTCAACCCTTTTTTTAGCTCATTTACGATGGCTGCATATTCATCCTTATCGGCATAAAAATCACCTGGATTTATGCCTAGTACTTTCACCGCATCGGTATTCATTAACTGGTTATAACTTGGATTGGCATAGACAACGGAAGTATTGTTATCTATAGCAATCCTGACCGCTATGGGGCTAGTATCTAACATAAAGCGGAAACGCTGTTCACTGTCACGTAACGCGCTTTCGATGTGTCTATTCTTCTCCTTAAGTCGCATGCTTGTTATGCCGTAGCTTAGCGTTTCGGCAAAATGTACCAGTAATTCCAGTTCCTCTGGATCAAAGGCATCAGGCTCAGCCGCGTACATCAAGATCACGCCTGGTAGTTGTTCATTTATAAACAGAGGAAAGGCTGCAACAGCTGCGTAACCGCGTTCGATCGCGGCCTCACGCCATGGTAGGAAATTGGGATCGGTATGTACATTGCGCACTACATAGGGCTTGCTGGTTCGAATTACGGCACCAGCTGGGCCTTTACCTTGCTTGGTTTCACCCCATGAAACAACTAAGGATTCTAGGTAACCGTCTTCATAACCACTATAGGCCACGGGTTTTATTGTCTTATGTTCATCAAGTTGGGGATAGCCAATCCAAGTAAAGAGATAGCCGGTGTCTTCAACGACAATCCGACATATTTCACTGAGCAATTCTTTCTCAGTTTCAGCTTGGAACATCACCTGATTACAGTGACGTAACACCTTCAATGCACGGTTTTTATTGACCAGCGAAGCTGCCGTTTTATTAAAAAGTTCAATGGCAGGGTTTTCCTCCAGATCTGGAGGGCTTGCGGGAGTGGGTGGTTGTATTGGTGTTTCTTCCATAATATTTAAGCCAATATTTAGGAACCCCTAGTGAAAAGGAATCACCGCTATCTCATGTTGCKAGATAGTTCAAAATTAAGTCTAGCAGAATTCTTTTATCAAATCTGTAGCAAGTATTATCTACAGTTTTGATTGAGAACAACTTTTTTCTGTCTTTATCGACAACCATAGATTCCTAGGAACAGTTGAAAGGTTAACCATCCCTGCTGGCAGTCGAGTGTCATATAGTGTTATTACCCAGACTACATTGTTGAGGGTGGTGGATTCTGCAATTGGCGCAAACCCAGTGGCATTACTTATTCCTTGTCACCGAGTTATTAGTCAAAGTGGTGAGTTAGACGGCTATCGGTGGGGATTAACACGTAAACATGCCATGCTGATAAGAAAAATGGTCGAAGTGATATAGATGAAATGTGGTTGGAACGATATTACGTTTTAGTAAATCATAAGTATTAACCTGGAATGACTTTGAGGTGGCTTGATGAGTGAGCATGAAAAAATAAATTATGTTGAATTTCCATCAAAAAATTTAGGCCTTACTAAAACGTTTTTTTCTGAGGTCTTTGGTTGGCATTTTATCGACTATGGACCTGATTACACTGCCTTTTCAGATGCAGGCATCGATGGTGGTTTTTTTAAATCAGATCTTGTGGTTTCCACCTTAGTAGGGAGTGCGTTGATTGTTTTTTATAGTCATGACTTAGCCATAACCCAAGCGAAGATAGAAAAAGCGGGTGGGAAAATCATACAAGCCATTTTTTCATTTCCCGGTGGCCATCGGTTTCATTTTTCAGATCCCAATGGCAATGAATATGCTGTTTGGTCTGATCGTTAAGCACGTATTTTTTAGGTGAAAGCTGATGACTATTAATGCCATTGTTGCATTTTTACACTTTGTAGCCGCATTTGGCGTGGTATCAAGCTTGTTCATGGAGTGGTTAACGTTTAAGCGACAGTTAACGGTTTTTGAAGCAAGACGAATTCAACGGGCCGATATGATTTATGGCATATCAGCCGGTCTGGTCATCGTATTTGGTTTATTAAGAGTGTTTTACTTTGAAAAGGGCAGTCAATATTACTTTTCTAACTCATTTTTCACCCTAAAATTGGTTCTATTTTTGTTTGTTGGCTTGTTATCTGTATATCCAACCATCCGTTTTTTGAAATGGCGAACAAAAACTGACGTGAATAAAGCGCCGGAAATAGCTGAGCAAGAATATAAGTTCATAACATGGATTTTAAATTTAGAAATGATAGGACTATTCTTTGTGATCTTTGCTGCATCGATGATGGCTAAAGGGATTGATTTTTGATATGTATTATCAATAAGAACATCCAGTTAATTATTGTTTTTAATATGAATTATCACTTCTTGTTTTTAGTCGATATTGATTGTGATAAACAAAGTTTTCAGCCTAATTATGGTCGTTGTTAAATGACTTATTTAGCAGAAATTAATGGTCTGGATTATTGCCATCACCTTGAAAAAATCATCAAAGTGCGATATTTGTGTAAATAGGAAAACTAAAGATATTGTTGAGGCATGAACATTATGTGAATGCCGAGTAACTATTCACAACACCGAAAAGACGCAGTATGAAACCATGTGTATAACACTGTTTACATGGTTTTTTTATAGCGAGTCTTAGAGATAGATATACAATGACTGTGCTGCCATCATGAAAATGAAAAGCCACATAGTCAAGAGCGCAAATATGACCGAAACAAGCAAACGAAAAGATAAAGAAGCATGTTCTATTCTAATCGTAGATGATGAAACAGGTATTCAAGACTTTCTTCAGCGAGCCTTAAGTAAGGTGTACGACTTAGTTGAAGTAGCGGGCTCGGTTGAAGAAGCTGAAGTATTACGTACTGAGCACTATTTCGATTTATTGATTATCGATGTCTGTATGCCKGGCATATCAGGGCTTGAATGGTTAAAGTCGCTKGCMGATCAAAATGGCCAGTCAGATGTGATTTTTATGACAGCGTTTACYGATATTGATAATGCTATCGAAGCGTTACGGATCGGTGCRTTTGATTTTATTCAAAAGCCATTTCGTTTAGAAGAAATGACCTTGTCTGTCGCTCGTTGCATAAAACGCCGYCGTTTRGAACGGGAGAACTTTGTATTACGCCGYCAGGTTGATCGCTTRTATTCRTTTGAAGGCATGATAGGTAACAGCCCGCAAGTKCAAGATATGTGTAAGTTGATYAACCGMGTSGCWCCYACACCKTCRGTGATTTTAATCGAAGGTGAATCKGGTACMGGTAAAGAACTGGTCGCCAATGCGATTCATAAAGAAAGTAAKCGTACKGGACCTTTTGTGCCRGTGAACTGTGGYGCTATTTCGCCAGAGTTGCTGGAGTCTGAATTTTTTGGTCATAAAAAAGGCGCWTTCACYGGTGCYGAYCATGCACAYGATGGTTTGTTTTCCTACGCCGATGGCGGCACYTTATTTCTTGATGAAGTAGCTGAAATGCCCTTAGCGATGCAAGCAAAATTTTTACGCGTACTTGAGGAACGTTGTATCAGGCCTGTTGGTAGTGAACGTGAGCTCCCCGTTAATGTACGTGTTGTTGCTGCCACAAATCGGAATTTGAAAGAAGAAGTTCAACAGGGTAATTTTCGTGAAGATCTGTTTTATCGATTAAATGTATTAAGCATTCGTGTCGCGCCATTAAGAGAACGCAAGCAGGACATTGCCCCATTGGTTGAATATTACGCCAGAGTGTTAGCGGTTCAACTGGCGTTGCCAACCTTGCCCTTTAATCATCAAGATATACAACAGCTAGAAACCTACGATTGGCCAGGTAATATTCGAGAATTAAAGAACTTTGTCGAACGATGTCTTTTACTGGGTCAATTGCCCGATGAAATGATGATTTCCGAGCGAGAAAGTGATACCGAACAAACAGGCTATCCGGATACTTGGTCGCTCGAGCAAGTAGAGTATGAACACATCGTGAAAGTAGTTGCTAGCATGGGGGGCAATAAAAACCAGGCAGCAAAACTACTAGGGGTATCAAGCAAGACGCTTTATAGAAAACTTCGAAGTGATCAAGAAACGAGCAATGATTAAACGAATTCAGGCGCTAATATCGAGTTGTTTACGTTATAAATTATTGCTTTTGGTTTTGTTACCCGTCTTACTGGTCATGTCTGCGGTCATTGCCCTGTCGTACCTGTGGTTGAACGAAGTTAGCTACCAGCAATTGTTGATGAAGGTTAATGCCGATTTAAATGTCGCTCATGAAGCGTTTGATAATACACAAGCTAATCTGCTTGCCGATCTTGCCTTACTGGCAGAGTCTTATTCATTTCGTTCGCCACTGGAACAAAATTTGACTAAGGATAAGGAAGCACAACAAATAAAACCGCTACTCAGCCAGCTTAAACAAGAGCATGGTTTTGATTTTATTCTATTGATTGATACTAATGGCTGTGACTATTGGGACACTTCTCGCTGTAATGTGAAAAATAGTCCATTGCTCTCCAAGGCGTTATTGGGAATTCCTGCCACTGGTGTTGACTTATTTTCTTCCCGAGAATTACAAGAAATAGATCCGCAATTGGCTGAGATGGTCTACCAACCGCTGATTGAAACACCACGAACAAGGCCAGTGAACAATATTGCTGAAAGTAGAGGCATGGTATTGCATAGTTATTATCCGATCATGGACACTGAGAAAAATGTTAAAGCGGTATTAATCGGTGGTGTTTTGCTTAATCGGAATTTTCAATTTGTCGATACCTTGCGTGATTTAGTTTATAGCAAAGGCAGCGTAGCAGAGAATGGTTTGGGTACGGTGACCATCTTTTTGGATGATGTACGCATCAGTACCAATGTACCTGAACAACTAAACGCTCCAGAGCAACGCGCCATCGGTACACGGGTGTCAGAAGAAGTGCGTGAGCAAGTATTGACCTTTGGCAAAAAATGGGTGGATCGTGCCTTTGTCGTGAGTGACTGGTATRTCTCTGCTTAYGAACCGATCACGGATGTCTATGGTAACCGTGTGGGYATGTTGTATACCGGGTTTCTAGARGCGCCATTTAGAGCGACCTATTTTACCGGTTTGACCTTGTTATTATTAATTTTCACTATTGTGACCATTATTGCGGTGTTATTGGCTRTTTTCGGCGCGAAGTCTATCTATAAACCCATCGAAGCGATGGCCAAAGTCATTAAAACGATTGAACATGGTGGTGAAGATCGCATCGGTCACCTCGACTCRAACGATGAACTRGCKGTWTTTGCTCAACAATTCAATGGCATGCTRGATACCCTRCAGACACAACGAACTCAGATACAAAATGCYGCTGATGAATTGGAACTCAAAGTTGAAGATCGCACCAAGCAACTGAAAAAGCAAAAAATTGATTTGCAGCAAAGTATCCGTTTGTTAAAACAAACGAGAGAGAAAATGGTKGCCAACGAAAAACTGGCTGCAATTGGTGARCTGACAGCGGGCATTGCCCATGAAATTAATAATCCGGCGGCGGTGATTTTGGGCAATATGGATTTATTGGTTGATGAATTAGGTGACCATGCAAAACCGGTAGAACGTGAAACCAAGTTGATTATTCAACAAGTGTTTCGTATCCGATCAATTATTAATAATTTATTGCAATATTCACGGCCAGATAATTTTAAGGAAGCCTGGACGGATGTGGATATCAACAAGGTGGTTAATGACACCTTAGCCTTAGTCCAGCATGATCTTACTCGTCGGAATATAGATCTAAATTTGGATTTGCGATCTGGTTTCAAGGTGAAAGGCAATCACCAACAGTTTCAGCAGGTATTAATTAACCTGCTTGTTAATGCGATGAATGCCCAGCATAAAGAAGGCAAAATCACGGTGCGTACGCGAAATTGGCAGGACCAAGGTGTATTAATGGTGGTCAAGGACAATGGCCGCGGCATAAAAGAAGATACTTTGCCACGAATATTTGATCCTTTCTTTACCCAGACATCAGGCGGTACCGGCTTAGGTTTATATGTCAGTAGTGGCATTCTTAACCGCTTTGGTGCAGAAATTCGAGTGCGCTCACGTGTGGGTGTGGGCACCTGTTTTTATATTTGGTTTTATTTTGATGCAAAAAAAGCATAACCAACCTTAATACCACATAAAATACAACAACTTAAGATGGCATTCTCT
>NVRG01000058.1 GCA_002400805.1 Gammaproteobacteria bacterium | reverse complement strand
GAGATGAAGGAGTTCTTCCCCAATAATGCGGTGGAATACTTTGTCTCTTACTACGACTACTATCAACCTGAAGCCTATGTGCCGTCATCGGATACCTTTATAGATAAGGATTCATCGGTTAATGAACAGATAGAACAAATGCGTTTGTCTGCGACCAAGGCCATGTTGGAACGGCGTGATGCGATCATCGTTTCCAGTGTGTCGTGTATCTATGGTTTGGGTGATAAAGATTCATATTTAGAAATGGTGTTGCACTTGGTAAAAGGCGACATCATCAATCAACGCGATATTTTACGTCGTTTAGCCGAGCTGCAATATTCACGTAATGACGTTGAATTACATCGTGGAACCTATCGTGTTCGTGGTGATGTGATCGATATTTTCCCTGCTGAATCAGAGCGTGATGCGGTCAGGGTGGAATTGTTTGATGATGAGATTGAGCAGCTTAGTCATTTTGACCCCTTAACAGGCGAAATATTTCAGCGCGTGAATCGTTTAACGATTTATCCTAAAACACACTATGTGACGCCGAGGGAAAACCTGCTGAAAGCCGTTGATAAGATTAAAGACGAATTACGGCTACGTTTAAAGTTCTTAAATGATGAAAATAAGCTGGTGGAAGCACAACGCCTAGAACAACGTACTCGTTTTGATATCGAAATGATYATGGAGCTGGGCTATTGCAGTGGYATMGAAAATTATTCTCGCCATTTATCGGGYCGWGAAGAAGGCGCWGCACCSCCGACCTTATTTGATTATTTACCGGATGATGCCTTRTTAATCATCGACGAAAGCCATGTCATGGTGCCGCARATTGGSGCKATGTATAAAGGGGATCGTTCACGAAAGGAAACCTTGGTGAATTATGGKTTCAGATTGCCTTCCGCCTYAGATAACCGKCCMTTGAAATTTGAAGAATGGGAGCGGTTAGCACCACAAACGATATTTGTATCCKCCACACCGGCTAATTACGAGAAAGAACATTCTAGCTCGGTGGTGGAGCAAGTTGTTAGACCAACAGGGTTAGTTGATCCCGAAGTTGAAATTCGCCCCGTGGGCACCCAAATTGATGACTTATTGTCTGAAATTMATRAAYGYGYSGCGSTRMAWGARCGSGTMCTRRTSACYACRYTAACSAAACGKATGKCRGAAGAYTTAACCGATTATCTCAGTGAACATAATGTTAAAGTCCGTTATCTACATTCTGATATTGATACGGTCGAGCGGGTAGAAATTTTGCGTGATCTTCGTCTGGGCGTATTTGATGTGCTTGTCGGCATCAACTTGCTTCGTGAGGGCTTAGATCTTCCTGAAGTGTCTTTAGTGGCTATTTTAGATGCCGATAAAGARGGKTTCTTACGATCAGAGCGCTCATTGATTCAAACCATCGGACGTGCTGCTCGAAACCTAAATGGACGTGCCATTCTATATGCCGATAAAATAACGGGATCAATGCAGCGAGCCCTAGACGAAACCAACCGTCGTCGTGAAAAACAACTGGCACATAATAAAGAACATGGCATCACTCCGAAGGGYATCAAAAAAGCCATTCGCATGGGCATGGATGACGGCCAATACAATAATAAAAAGAATCGAGAACATATTGCYGAAGTGGCAGAAGAGCAAGCTAAATATGCGGCGATGACACCTAAACAACTCGCCAAACGCATCCAGCAAATGGAAAACGCCATGTATCGGCACGCCCAAGATCTTGAATTTGAAGAAGCCGGAAAAATGCGTGATGAAATCCAACATCTGCGTGCCGTCGCCTTGGGGCCTGAAGCAGGATAATAGCTTGCGTTAAAAATACAGCGCTGTATAATTCCCTCGCTTAACGGCAGGCGCGTAGCTCAGTTGGTTAGAGCACTACCTTGACATGGTAGGGGTCGGTGGTTCGAATCCACTCGTGCCTACCAGTTAAACCTATATGAATAAATGGTTTGACTGGATTCAATGGTTTATACTTCAACGTTAGTATTTACCTTGAAATCGGGTGAGGATGAACCTATTTCTTCCTACCAATAATATTAAAAGCACTTTTGAGTGCTTTTTTGGTTTTTACGGCCCTTTGTATCGGCCACAACCAAGGACATGACATGATTTCTATCACACTCCCAGACGGCAGCCAGCGCCAGTTTGATAATCCCGTTACTATTTTTGATGTTGCCAGTGATATTGGTGCAGGCTTAGCGCGTGCAGCAGTCGCAGGCACAATTGATGGTGTGTTATCTGATACCTGCACATTAATTGAGCAAGATGCTGTTGTATCTATCATTACTGCCAGAGATGATGATGGCGTGGATATTATCCGTCACACCACCGCTCATTTATTTGGCCATGCAGTCAAACAGTTATTCCCAGATACCAAGATGGTTATTGGTCCGGTCATTGATGATGGTTTTTATTACGATGTTCAAAGCGAACACCGTTTTACACCTGAAGATTTGATAACCATTCAAAAGCGGATGGAAGAGTTGGCTAAAACGGGTTATGACGTCGTTAAAAAGATGACGCCTAAAGCTGAAGCTAGAGCTATGTTTGATGAGCGTGGTGAAGAATATAAAGTACGCTTGATTGATGATCTGGATGACGACATTACTGAAGTCGGTTTGTATCATCATGAAGAATACCTTGATATGTGTCGTGGCCCCCATCTGCCGAATATGTCGTTTTGTAAGGCCTTTAAGCTGACTAAGCTGGCGGGTTCCTATTGGCGTGGTGATGCTAATAATGAAATGCTACAACGTATTTATGGTACTGCTTGGGCTGATAAAAAAGCATTAAAAGCACATTTTCATCGTATCGAAGAAGCAGAGAAACGTGATCATCGTAAAATTGCTAAAAACTTAGATTTATTCCATTTGCAAGAAGAAGCACCTGGCATGATTTTTTGGCATGATAATGGTTGGCGCATTTATCGCGAAGTAGAAAACTATATTCGTGATGTATTACAAAAAAATGGTTATCAAGAAGTGCGTACCCCGCAAGTGGTCGATCGTTCTTTATGGGAAAAGTCGGGTCACTGGGATAAATTTGGTGACATGATTTTCACCACTCAAACAGAGAACCGTGATTACGCTATTAAACCGATGAACTGCCCGTGTCATGTGCAGATCTTTAATCAAGGTTTAAAAAGCTACCGTGATTTACCCTTACGCATGGCCGAGTTTGGTTCTTGTCATCGTAATGAACCATCAGGCACATTACATGGTTTGATGCGTCTACGTAGTTTTACCCAAGATGATGCGCATATCTTTTGTACCGAAGACCAAATTCAAGCTSAAGTATCAACTTTTATTGATTTGTTGCAAAATGTTTATGCGGACTTTGGCTTTAATGAAATCATCGTTAAGTTATCAACGCGCCCCGAAAATAGAGTGGGTAGTGATGAGGTTTGGGACAAAGCAGAGCAGTCATTAGAAAAAGCATTGAATGCCAAAGGTTTGGATTGGGAACTGCAATTGGGTGAAGGCGCATTCTATGGCCCTAAAATTGAGTTCTCGTTAAAAGATTGCTTAGATCGTGTTTGGCAGTGCGGTACCATACAGGTCGATTTCTCCATGCCGGAGCGTCTAGGTGCAACGTATGTTGCGGATGATGGCAGCAAACAAGTGCCGGTGATGTTACATCGCGCAATTCTTGGATCGCTAGAACGCTTCATCGGAATATTGATTGAAGAGTATGCTGGATCGTTCCCAACGTGGTTGGCACCACGGCAAGTTGTGGTGATGGCAATCAGTCAAAATCAGTCAGAATATGCTCAAAAAGTGACTAAAGAATTGCAAGATAAAGGCATTAGAGCTGATATAGACTTGAGAAATGAGAAGATTGGCTTTAAAATACGCGAGCATACATTGCGCCGTGTTCCTTATTTAGTTGTAGTTGGGGAACGTGAAGCGCAGGAAAATGCCGTGGCAGTACGTACTCGCAAGGGGAAAGATTTAGGTGCAATGACACTTGATGACTTCGTTAACACCTTGAATGAAGACGTCGCTAGCCGCGGTCGAATTACTTTAGAGGATTAAAAAAATCGCTACTGATGATAAAAGGCTGAATGGAGAAATCACAGCCAGAGAAGTGCGCCTAACCGGCGCTGACGGTGAGCAAGTTGGAGTTGTTCCATTAGCACAAGCTATGGCGCTCGCTGAAGAAGCGGAATTAGATTTGGTGGAGATATCTGCACAGGCATCGCCACCAGTTTGCCGTATCATGGATTACGGCAAGTATGTGTTTGAAGCTAATAAGCAAAAACAAATTGCTAAGAAAAAGCAAAAACATATACAAGTTAAGGAGATCAAATTTAGACCAGGGACAGAAGAAGGGGATTACCAGGTAAAACTACGCAACCTGACACGTTTCCTTGAAGAGGGTAATAAGACTAAAGTTAGTCTTCGATTCCGCGGCCGCGAAATGGCACATCAGGACTTAGGATTAAAGTTACTTGAACGAGTAGCTAAAGATCTAAATGAACTGTCTGTTGTCGAACAGCGACCTAAGAAAGAAGGCCGACAAATGATTATGGTTTTAGCGCCCAGTAAAAAATAGACACATTAACAATATTTAACGAATGCGGAGTTCGAAATGCCAAAAATGAAAACACACAGAGGTGCTGCGAAGCGCTTCAAAATTACCGGTAGTGGTAAGTTTAAACGTGCACAAGCGTTTACTAGTCATATCCTTACTAAGAAAAGCACTAAGCGGAAACGCCAATTGCGAGCTACATTGATGGTTTGTAAAGCCGATCATCGTTCAGTTCGTAAAATGTTGCCAAACCTATAATTAAGGAGTTATTTCATGCCTAGAGTTAAACGCGGTGTAACCGCCCATGCCCGTCACAAAAAAGTAATCAAGCAAGCTAAAGGTTATAGTGGCCGTCGTAAAAACGTATATCGTGTTGCCGTACAAGCGGTAACTAAAGCGGGTCAATATGCATACCGTGATCGTCGTCAGAAGAAACGTACTTTCCGTACTTTATGGATTGCACGTATCAATGCTGGTGCACGTGAATGTGGTTTGTCATACAGCCGCTTGATTGATGGACTGAAAAAAGCAGCGATTGAAATCGATCGTAAAGTGCTTGCTGATTTAGCCATGAATGACAATGCTGCATTTGTAGTTATTGCTGAAAAGGCCAAAGCTGCACTAGCAGAGTAAAAACATCTGCCGTTTAGTTAGACGGTAGTTGTACTGATAGCAGAAGGGGTCGATAAACTCGACCCCTTTTTTGTTTCTGGAAAATTCCTCAGGTGGGGGTAGTATGGCTGAACTGGATTCACAGTTACAGGCGCTAAATGACATAGTCGCAACAGCAAAAGAGGCTGTTGTCGCTGCTGAACAAAGCGCGGCATTAGAAGCACTTCGTGTTGAATACCTTGGTAAAAAGGGCACAATTACCGCTTACCTTAAGCAATTAGGTAATGTCAGTGTCGAGCAACGTCCAGTTATTGGTAAATCGGTAAACCTGGCCAAGCAAGAAGTCGCCGGTTTGATTGCAGAGAGGGCTAAGGTATTGGCCGAAGCTGCAATGAATGCAGCGTTAAAAGCTGAAACTGTTGATGTAAGTTTACCTGGTCGAGGTGAGCAAACAGGTGGTTTGCATCCTGTTACCCGTACTTTGCAACGYATTGAACGTTATTTTCAGCAGATAGGTTTTTCTGTGGCTGAAGGCCCTGAAATTGAAGACAGTACCCATAACTTTACTGCGTTAAATATCCCTGARCACCATCCTGCTCGTGCSATGCAYGATACGTTYTATTTCAACGCTGAAATGTTATTACGTACACATACMTCACCGGTACAAATTCGTGCGATGGAAGAGCARCAACCACCATTAAGGTTAATAGCCCCTGGTCGWGTTTATCGTTGTGATTCTGATTTAACGCATACGCCGATGTTCCATCAGGTAGAAGGTTTGATGGTGGATGAGAATGTTAGTTTTACTGATCTAAAAGGTATTTTGTCTGACTTCTTACAGGCCTTTTTTGAAAAAGACTTGAAGGTACGATTTCGTCCTTCTTATTTCCCTTTTACTGAACCTTCAGCTGAAGCGGATATTGAATGTGTAATGTGTGATGGTAAAGGCTGTCGAGTTTGTAGCCATACCGGTTGGATTGAAATTTTAGGCTGCGGCATGGTGCATCCAAAGGTATTTGAGCACGTCAATATTGATAGCGAAAAATACTTGGGTCTCGCCTTTGGTCTAGGTGTCGAACGCATGGCGATGTTGCGTTATGGTGTGAATGACTTACGTATGTTCTTTGACAATGACCTGCGTTTCTTACGTCAGTTCAATTAATCTTGAGATAGTTTGCAATGAAGTTTAGCGAAAAATGGTTACGTGAATGGGTTAATCCTGATCTTGATAGCACTGCACTCGTCGAAAAACTAACTCAAGCAGGGTTGGAAGTTGATGCGGTGACMCCKGTTGCTGGCGAATTCAGTGGTGTGGTGGTMGGTCAAGTGACGTCAGTWGAAGCYCATCCCGATGCAGAYAAATTACGTCTCTGTCAGGTTGATGTGGCCGCTGATGAACCTTTGTCTATTGTTTGTGGTGCCGCTAATGTTCGTCAGGGTTTAAAAATACCGGTTGCTGTTATTGGCTCAGTATTGCCCGGCAATTTCAAAATTAAAAAAGCCAAACTTCGCGGCGTTGAATCATTTGGCATGTTGTGCTCAGCAAAAGAGCTGGGTTTAGCTGAAAGTGCTGATGGTTTGATGGAATTGGCCGAGGATGCACCTGTTGGTAGCAATATCCGTGATTATCTCGAGCTAGATGATGTCTCGATTGACGTTGATTTAACACCCAATAGAAGTGACTGTTTAGGCGTGGCGGGTATTGCCCGTGAAGTTGGGGTGTTAACTGGCTGTGACGTAAGGTCATGGACGCAAGAAGCAATTTCCGAACAAAGCCAAAAAACAGTTGCGGTACAAGTAGAAGATACACAAGCTTGCCCACGTTATTTGGGTCGAGTGATTGAAAACATTGATGTTAATGCGCTTACTCCTGTGTGGATGCAAGAAAAATTGCGCCGCAGTGGTTTGCGTAGTATTAGTCCCGTTGTTGACGTGACCAACTATGTRATGTTGGAGCTTGGCCAACCGATGCATGCCTTTGATTTGGGCAAGCTTAATGGTGATATTACTGTTAGAGCTGCAAAACAAGRYGARCWKTTAACCTTRTTGGATGGYCAAGAAGTTACGGTTAMTGACAATACYTTGCTTATCACGGATCAATCTGGACCTTTAGCTTTAGCCGGCATTATGGGTGGGCAGGAYTCGAGTGTTGATRACCAAACTAAAGATTTATTTTTAGARGCGGCGTTTTTTAGCCCGACRAGCATTGCAGGACGAGCCCGTAGTTACGGCCTACATACTGACTCGTCCCATCGTTTTGAACGTGGCGTTGATCCAGAATTATCTAAAGTAGCAATGGACCGAGCAACTTCATTATTATTATCTATCGTTGGTGGTGATGCAGGAGCAATTACTGAAGTTACTGCTGAAGCTGATATGCCTCAAAAGAAAACGATTAATTTACGTGCCGCTCGAATCAAACGTGTATTAGGCATTGCGATTGAAGCTGAGCAGGTTGAAGATCAACTCAG
>NVRG01000057.1 GCA_002400805.1 Gammaproteobacteria bacterium | reverse complement strand
AAATTGTTCGTGTATGTTTTTGAAAATGGAAAAATCGGGCTTATTGTGATGTTGATACCTCAAATAAATCTGTATATCTGTGTTGGAATTTAAGCTTAACATTGATCCGTTTCGTTGGTTCTTTTTATTTTCATATTTGTAGCTGTAGGTTAAGGCTGAGATATCAGATAACACGGCAGATCCGGTTGGTTTGGCTCCCGCACCTTTTCCTACCAACGTTTGTTGTTCTGAAAATGCACTTTCTACCACCACTGCATTGTATTCGTTATCTGTGGTGTAAAGAGGCGAGTTGTTTGTAACAAAAGAAGGGGCACAAATCGCATTGATTTCATTCTCATTTCTTCTGCAACTGGCTAATAACTTGATGCCTAATCCTCTTTGCTTGGCAAATTCAATATCGAATTCAGCTTGATTTAATAAAGCAATAACCTGTAAAACAGCGGCTGCATTTTGCAATTGATAACTTCCCACTAAAGCTGGCAAGGGTAAGTCAGGCCAACTCTGTTTGTCGCTTTTCCAGCTCCATTGCTCAGATATTTTTTCGACAAAAAAATCTTTTTCAGCAATATAACAAGTAGCAGCTAATGATTCAGCATAATTTAATACACTGTTCGCCGGCAGTGCTTCTGAACATACTACTGGCTGATTCGCTCTAATGATCCCCGCCTTCTCAGCAGCGATCTTTTCCCTATTATTGCCCAACCACACCGTATGATCTAAAGAAATTGGCGTTATTAAGGCAATATCAGCATCAAATAAATTGACGGCATCCAATCGCCCTCCCATACCAACTTCTAAAATAACGACATCCAGATTTTTCTGACAAAATATATCCACTGCCGCTAGGGTGGCGAATTCGAAATAGGTCAGCGAGACATCCTCACGAACCGCATCAATTCGGCCAAAAGACTGACAGATCTCTTCATCRCTGCATGACTGTCCATTCACACAGATCCGCTCGTTATAATTTAATAAGTGAGGTGAGGTATAGGTTCCCGTTCGRTAACCTGCYGCCCGAAGWATTRMTTCAAGCATGGCMACWGACGAACCCTTGCCATTRGTWCCRGCAACSGTAATAACCGTATAGGGAAGCTTGTTAGAATCTGTTAGCCRGCMCCAAACCTGACCAACGCGTTCAAGTCCWGGRTCRACTTCGGTAAAATGRAGRTTTTCCTGCCAGCTTAACCATTCTGACAGGCTATCAAATCGCATCGTCTTATCGAGCTTTATRCTGCTACACGCTTTTGTAACAGTGCCAAAATKCCGGCAAGGCGATCACGCATCTCACGACGATCAAYAATCATATCTATCGCTCCGTGTTCTACTAAAAACTCACTACGCTGAAAACCTTCAGGCAAAGTTTCACGTACCGTTTGTTCTATCACCCGTGGGCCAGCAAAACCAATTAATGCTTTTGGTTCAGCCACATTCACATCACCTAACATGGCAAGACTCGCTGAAACACCGCCCATTGTTGGGTCAGTCAGTACTGAAATGTAGGGAACACCCGCTTTACTCAGTTGCGCTAAGATTGCACTGGTTTTAGCCATTTGCATTAATGAAAATAGACCTTCTTGCATGCGAGCACCACCGCTGGCAGCAAAACAAATCAATGGCAATCTTTTTTCTAAGGCTAGTTGTGCAGCACGGACAAACTTTTCACCAACCACCGAGCCCATAGAGCCGCCCATAAAACTAAAGTCAAACGCTACAACAACGACTGGCAATTCATTAATCGTGCCTTCCATCGCCAACAGTGCATCATCTTCACCCGTTTTCTTCTGTGCTTGACTGATACGATCTTTATATTTTTTACTATCTTTGAACTTCAAGGTATCAATAGGTCTAATATTGGTGGCAATTTCCACGCGACCATCTTGGTCTAGGAAACTTCCCAAGCGTGTTCTGGCATTAATACGCTGATGATGATCACATTTTGGACACACATGTAAATTACGTTCTAATTCAGCTCGATATAAAACAGCATCACATGCAGTACATTTACACCAAACACCTTCAGGAACAGACCGACTACGAACGGTAGTACGAATTTTTGAAGGAATTAATTTTTCAAACCAACTCATTTTGTCACCTATGTCCTATGATCGCGATTTACTTAGCCATATCTCGTGCATTAATCGCGTGGCGCATTTCAGCCAACAAGCCTGCTACTGCTGCAGGTAACTCTTCCGGTCTATCTGCATGTTCTTCGATACAACGCACTAATGTACTGCCGACTATAACCGCATCGGCAACTTCAGATACAGCCGCTGCTGATTGACCGTCACGAATACCAAAGCCTACGCCTACAGGTAAATCAGTGCAGCTACGCAAATCAGCCAGTTTTTCTTCAACACTGCTCACATCTAAGATCGCAGAACCTGTTACACCTTTGATTGAAATATAATAAATAAAACCTTTGGCATATTGAGCAATTTTTGCCATCCGTTCTTTTGATGTTGTAGGTGCAACCAGGAAAATGGTATCGATGCCATGTTCATCCATCAAAGATAAAAACTCATCGGCTTCTTCCGGTGGCATATCCACCGTTAATACACCATCTACGCCCGCTTGTTGTGCTAATTGAGCAAACATTTTATAACCCATCGCTTCAATTGGATTAGCGTAGCCCATTAAGACGATGGGGGTATCTGTATCTTTTTCTCTGAATTTCTTCACCATGTCGAATACGTGAATAAGGCTCACTTCGTATTTCAACGCACGTTCACAAGCCCTTTGAATCACTGGACCATCTGACATCGGATCAGAAAAAGGAATGCCTAATTCGAGTATATCTGCACCCGCTTCGACTAATGCATGCATCACCGGAACCGTCACCCATGGCTCTGGATCACCTGCTGTCACATAAGGAATTAAGGCTGTTTGACCATCTGCCTTTAAATTTTCAAAACATTGACTAATACGACTCATCGTTTATTCCTCGAAATTCAAACCAGCCAATGCGGCAACCGTATGCATATCTTTATCACCACGTCCTGATAGGTTCACTAACAAGATTTGATCTGATGACATCGTTGGTGCCAATTTGCTTGCATAAGCAAGGGCATGACTTGATTCCAAAGCTGGAATAATGCCTTCCATACGCGTTAAATCATGAAATGCTTGTAGGGCTTCATCATCGGTAACAGCAACATAATTTGCTCGGCCAATATCTTTCAGCCATGCATGCTCAGGCCCAACACCAGGATAATCTAGCCCCGCCGAGATTGAGTGTGTTTCGATAATCTGGCCATTTTCATCTTGCATTAAATAGGTACGATTACCATGCAAGATTCCAGGTGTTCCAGCACATAAGGGCGCGGAATGCTGTCCTGTTTCGATGCCATGGCCAGCCCCTTCAACACCATACATCTCGACAGATTCATCGGCAATAAACGGGTGGAATAGGCCAATCGCATTCGAGCCRCCGCCGATGCATGCTACTAATGCATCMGGTAATTTTCCKGTAGCTTGTAAAATTTGACTGCGYGCCTCACGACCGATAATCGTTTGAAAGTCACGCACCATGGTCGGATAAGGATGAGGYCCWGCTACKGTACCGATAATATAAAACGTATCATCGACATTRGTYACCCAGTCACGTAARGCTTCGTTTARRGCATCTTTTAACGTGCGTGAGCCCGATTCAACAGGAATTACTTTAGCGCCTAGTAACWTCATGCGATAAACATTCTGYGCCTGACGCTGCACATCTGCCGCGCCCATATAAACGACACATTCCATACCCAGACGAGCGGCTACTGTTGCCGTTGCAACACCATGCTGGCCAGCACCGGTTTCAGCGATGATGCGTGTTTTACCCATGCGTTTAGCTAATAAAGCCTGGCCAATCGTATTATTTACTTTATGCGCACCGGTGTGATTTAAATCTTCTCGTTTAAGATAGATTTGAGCACCACCCATTTTCTGGGTCCAATTTTCAGCTAAATACAATGGCGATGGACGACCAACAAAGTCGGCTAAGTCCTTATCCATTTCTGCTTGGAAATCAGCATCATTTTTATAATGATCGTACGCTTTTTCTAACGCGTATACCGCCTCCATCAATGTTTCACCTACGAATCGTCCACCATAGGGGCCAAAGTGACCTTCCTCATTGGGATTTGATTCGTAATATTCGTTACCAACTTGCTTAGCCATTAGATACCTCTTGCATAAAAGCGCTTATCTTTTGATGATCCTTTATTCCCTTTGACTGCTCGACGCCACCACTTACATCTACCGCATAGGGTTGCACTTGTTTTATTGCCATCGCCACATTRTCGATGTTCAAACCTCCGGCRAGAATAATTGGTTTATCAATTTTTTTAATCAATGACCAATCAAATACCTGACCTGTTCCKCCAGGCACWCCRGCYTGGTAACTATCCAATAAAATTGCCGATGCAGATGARTAYTCATCTGCCAGCGTTATCAAGTCAACATTGTCGTGCATTCTGATCGCTTTTAAGTATGTCTTACCAAACTGTTCACAATATGCCGCAGATTCATCACCATGAAATTGCAAAATATCAATGGGTAATTCATTCAAACATGCTTGCACTTGCTCAACCTCAGCATTGACAAATAAAGCCACAATATTGATGAAGGGCGGTAGTTTAGCGACAATATCTTTCGCCTGCGCGATCGTCACCGCTCTTGGGCTAGCAGGATAAAACACCAAGCCCAATGCATCAGCACCATTTTCAACTGCAAATTCAGCATCTTGGCGGCGCGTAATGCCACAAATTTTTACACGAGTTTTCATTCAGTCTGATAAAAGAGTTAAATTCAATCTGATACTTTACCAGAGCACGGGGAAAGCTGACACTGTTGGTAAGGAATATTGTGCAGGATACTCTACATTCATAAAGTACAATCCTTGTGGCGGAGACGTTATGCCTCCTTGACCTCGGTCTTTACTGTCTAACACCTGTTTGGCCCATTCAACCGGCATTTTCCCTTCACCAATCAATACCAATACGCCTACGATGTTTCGTACCATATGATGTAAAAAAGATTGAGCGACAACATCAATGGCGATGCAGTCTCCCTGTCGCGTGACTTTGATTTTTTCCATAGTCTTCATGGTGTTTTTTGCCTGACAATCTTTCGCTCTAAATGCTGAAAAATCGTGATGTCCAACTAATAAGTTGGCTGCATCTTGCATGCGTTGTTCATCTAATGGCTTAAAAAACCACCACATTCGATCAGCATGTACTGATGATCGACCGACACGGTTGATAAGTATGTAGCGATAACTGCGCCTGACCGCTGAAAAGCGCGCACTAAAGTCATCATCGACTTCTCTAGCCCACACGACATTGATATCTCTAGGTAGATTGGTATTAAGCCCTAATATCCAATTTCGCTCTGGGCGCTCTGATGAAGTATCAAAATGAACAACCTGACTGAGTGCATGCACGCCACTGTCAGTTCGGCCTGCGGCAACCACTTTAATCGAATGATTCGCCACTTTGCTTAATGCTTGTTGTAAGCAACCTTGAACCGTTCTCTGTTTGGGTTGAATCTGCCAACCTGCAAAATCAGTACCATCGTACTCAATACCTAAAGCTACGCGCACCCACTGTCCTTATTTAGATAAATCATTTAATAATTTTTGAGCGCGAGATTTTTGTTCGTCATTTCCTTCACTCTGGACTTCCTCTAGAATGCTCTTCGCACCTTCTGGATCACCCATATCTATATATGCAGAAGCAAGATCTAATTTAGTTTCAGCTTCATCAATTTCGTCAAAATCACCTAGGTCAAACTCCACATCAGCCGAGCTATCTAATTGCCCAGACAATTCTTTACTCGCCTCGTCTAATTCCTCTTCTGAGATAGCGGCCAACTCATCTTGGTCTTCGATATCATCACTTTCAGGTAGATCAATATCCAATGACAAGGCAGGCTCACTACTTGAAACACTCTCTATATCTAAGGTAAGCGGTGCGTCAAATGCAGTTGTCGCACTCTCATCTTTGACAGGTTCTTGCTCACTGTCATCGCCCACATCAAACGTAGTGTCAAATGACATTAACTCATCGTCATTGACTGTCTCGACTTGGTCATCATCTTTTTCTTCTGAGTCATCAACTTTGAAATCATCAATATTAAATTCAAGGTGTTCTGGTTCTTGACTAACGTCATCGTCCGCAACAATGTCATTAACCGGTAACTCTTCTTCTGGTTGAGAACTAGACTCTACCGTTTCTGGCTCTGATACTTCCTCTACTGCAAATAATGTATTTTCTGGCGCTAGCTCTCTGCCCCACTCAGCGATATCGTCCCATTCAGGAGATGCTGAATCAACATCATTTTGGCCGACTATGCTAATAAACTCATCCACATTATTCTGTTTATATAAAACAAAGAGCATTTTTGCTATGACTGCTCGGTTATCAGGTTCGAGTAACTTTGCCTGTTCCAGCGAACTCTTCGCTTGAGTATAGTCGGCATAACCGACAAACATATCTGCTTGTTTTATAAGGTCATCAACAGTTTTAACATTATCCGTTTCAACTTTGCTGCCAATCACTGCGTCGTCTTGCTCTAACTGTTCATCAGGCTGTTCACCCGTAGTCGCTAAACTGGCTGAAGATGATCCATCATCAATATCGTATTTTTCTACTGCTTCGTCCCAGGTGACATCAGGTCTATTAAGACGCCTAATGATCAACCAAAGTGCCAACAATATTAATAAACTGCCCAACAAGGTGGTCATTTTATTTTCGGCTACATACGTTTTAACTTGAGTGATGACCTCTTGAATTTCTTGCTCATCAACATTAATCAATTTTGATGTTGTTGCCACCATATCATCCACAGATGGTAGCGAAGATAGRGYCRAACTTTCTTCTACCGTYTCRACGGCATCGTCKGTTTCTRTGGTTGCCATTTCTCCGCTATCGGTCTCATCAGACATCAAGCTTTCATCTTCAACAGTCAACGGCATGGTATCGAAATYTGTATCACTGYYGTCYAAASCTKCCATGACTTCGGCTTCTAGCCCATTTTCAGCCGACAGYTCAATTTCAGTGTCACTTTGATTAAGTATGGCTAATGCTTCATCTACTATAGCTTCAACATTACCACCTATCGMTTCAACTTCTTGCTCCTCCTGTAATAGACTTTGTAGGCGAGCAAGATCTGCATCTTTCAAAGAAATCAATCGACGCATGGTATCTAATTGCTCTTCCATGGCATCCATACGAGATTTAAAATCAATGTTGTCCTGCGCTTGGGCTTCTATGGTTTCTTGTGCAAACGTTAACTGTTCACTGAGTTGAGTGATTTGGTCATCGCCCTGTGGGGCTAAGCTATCATCATTTAGTGAAGATTCATCAGTAGGCACAACCAGTTTCAAACGTGACATAGCCTCATCACTTGAAGCTTCTGACATAGACGAATCAATTTCACTATCAGAGAGCATGTCATCTGCTGCTACAACATCAGTTGGCTGCAGAGGCATTACTGCAGCTGGCGCACCGTCCACATCGGCAACCAGTTCAGCTTCGACTTTCGTTGTCCTTCTATTCTTCCATAGATCATTTTGCTCAGTAACAGCGCTAATTGCAGCGGCTTTGTCTAACTTTTTAATAGTGTCAACTGATGGAATACTCAGTGTATAGCCTGCTTTCAGGCCATTTATATTATTCCTATTAAACGCCTCGGGATTAGCCTCTAATAAGGC
>NVRG01000056.1 GCA_002400805.1 Gammaproteobacteria bacterium | reverse complement strand
TCTGAGTCCTTTTTGCGGTATTTCTATTTGAGGTTTCAAAATGGCGGTTATTTCAGGCTTTAACGGACCAAAATACTGCTTTGCTAAACTAAAAACAGCGGCAGGCTCAACATCACCGACCACAACTACCGTGGCGTTATTAGGCGCATACCATTTTTGGTACCAAAGGTTAAGATCCTCAAGGGAGTAATTTTGAATATCACTCATCCAGCCAATTACCGGGTGGTGATAGGGACTATTAACAAAAGCCGTTGAGTTAAACGCCTCGCGCAACAATGACTTCGGGTTGTCATCCGTGCGCATGCGGCGCTCTTCTGATACCACATCTCGTTCTTTTAATATCTCGGCTTCATCAATGCGAAGCTTGCGCATGCGTTCAGCTTCTAGACGAAAACTGACTTCTAAACGATCTTTTTCTAAAGTCTGAAAATAGGCGGTGTAATCACGACCGGTAAACGCATTTTCTCGGCCACCATTGGCAGCGATTATTTGAGARAAYYCATTCGGMCCAAGRTTCTCRGTACCTTTAAACATCATATGTTCTAACTGATGYGAAATACCGGTGATGCCGTTATATTCATAACTAGAACCGACCTTGTACCAAACTTGTGAAACAACAACCGGCGCGCGGTGATCTTCTTTGACGATCAACTTCAGTCCATTACCTAGCCGATACTCACTGACATTGGCGATACCTGTCTCTACTTCTATATCRCTATCGACAACCAAAGCCGGCYCAGCCACCAGCCACCAGGTGATAGCAATGATAGGTATTAGCAACCACCACAAACTCATTTTTATTTTGTTAAGCATATGCATCATCTATATCCATGACATGATAATATTTATCGTTGAAGTTTAATGACAAGCGAAGACTATGTTTAGTTTCTTGAGAAAAAAATCTAAAACTGGCACCGAAAGCCCACAGCAAAATGAGCAACATACAGAACAGTTGCCRGAAAGTCACCCTGAATTATCKWCTGAAAACACCGTAGAACAAAAAATAGAAAAAACCAGCCTGTTTGGCAGATTAAAACAAGGTTTAAGTAGATCGAGTACGAAACTTACCGAAGGTTTTGCCTCGCTCGTTCTAGGTAAAAAAACCATTGATGATGATCTATTGGAAGAACTAGAAATGCAGTTATTRACTGCAGAYCTTGGTGTAGAAGCAACWCAGACCATTATTAGCGATTTAACCCAACGTATTGCACGCAAACAGTTAGGYGATGCCGAAGCRTTATTCGATGCATTACGTGATGACATGGTCTCGCTATTACAACCCAGTTGCCAGCCTTTAGTTATTCCCGAACAAGATGGGCCYTTYGTTATATTRATGGTGGGCATTAATGGTGTYGGCAAAACRACCACCATCGGTAAAATGGCTAAACAGTTCMAAASCCAAGGAAAGTCGGTCATGTTAGCAGCMGGTGATACCTTCCGAGCGGCRGCAGTAGAACAACTTCAAGTTTGGGGGCAGCGCAACGATATCWCTGTTATCGCTCAACAYAATGGCGCCGATTCRGCCTCSGTTATTTTTGATGGTTTGCAAGCGGCTAAGGCTCGCAACATMGATATCYTAATCGCSGATACCGCTGGCCGCCTTCATACTCAATCCAACTTAATGGAAGAGTTAAAGAAAGTAAAACGCGTGATGAAAAAGCTTGATATCAATGCCCCACATGAAATCATGTTAGTGCTCGATGCTGGAACAGGGCAAAATGCCCTATCTCAGGCAGTGCAATTTAATGACACTGTCGGCATAACGGGTCTGACGTTAACCAAACTGGATGGCACCGCTAAAGGTGGAATTATCTTTGCCATTGCTAAAAAAATGGGCTTACCTATTCGCTATATCGGCGTTGGTGAAAAAATTGATGATCTTCGACGCTTTGAGGCTGAAGACTTTGTTGATGCGTTATTAAGTCGAGAAGAGTAAATAATGATCCAGTTCACCAACGTTTATAAACGCTACCAAAACCAACATGAAGCCTTATCAGGCTTGAGTTTTAATATAGACAAAGGTGAAATGGCTTTTTTAACAGGTCACTCAGGCGCAGGTAAAAGTACCTTATTGAAATTGATTGCATTAATCGAACGTAGTTCACACGGCCAAGTCCTGATTAACAATCAAAACCTCAGTCACTTGCCACAACGTAAAATCCCCTATTATCGCCGTCAGATCGGCTTGGTATTCCAAGACCATTACCTGCTTTATGATCGTACTGTGTTTGATAATGTGGCGTTACCCTTAGTTATTGCCGGCCAAAATCATCGTGAAATTGGCCGTAGAGTTCGTGCTTCACTTGATAAGGTCGGCTTATTAGGCAAAGAACGTAATCTACCTATCGCCTTATCTGGCGGAGAACAGCAACGTGTCGGTATAGCTCGAGCCGTGGTGAACCGCCCACCGATTTTGCTTGCCGATGAACCTACTGGTAATTTAGACCCTGAATTATCGCGGGACATCATGCACTTATTTGAACAGTTCAATCAAGTGGGCGTGACCGTCTTTGTCGCCACCCATGATCACGAATTAATCAAAACATTACCTTATCGCCAAGTCATTCTGCAGCAAGGTCGATTAGCTCCGCAGGAAACAGTATGAGATTTCTGCAGTTCAATTTCAAAAATTATGCCTTGCGTCATCTGCAAGTCATGTTATTCAGCCTAGGACAATTGTGGCGGCAGCCCATTGCGAGCGCCATGACGGTCATTGTTATCGGCATTGCTTTGGCGATGCCAGCAGGGTTATATGTGTTATTACAAAACATCAACCAAGTCAGTAATCAATGGGATGATGCCAGTCAAATATCCTTATTTATGCAATCAGATTTTACCGATCAACAAGCCAAACAATTTACCGGCAAGTTACGGACCTGGCCTGACATTGCTGCCGTGGAATATCAAACCGCCAACCAATCCTTAGAAGAATTTCGCCAGCTATCAGGTTTAGGGGACTTACTTAATACATTACCGAGTAATCCCCTGCCTGCCCTCGTTATGGTGAGTCCCAGTAAAAATAGTCTACGCCCAGATGCCGTAGGTAGTTTATTAGCTCGTTTGGAAAGCCTTTCTGAAGTAGAACATGCACAGCTTGATATGGAATGGCTACAACGCCTACGCAGCATGAGTAAAACAGGCCAACGTGGAATCAGTATTCTGGCGATTTTGCTGTCTTTAAGTGTATTGCTAGTGATAGGCAATACTATCCGGCTAGCGATCTTAAACCGCCAAGCCGAAATTAAAGTGACAAAACTCGTGGGGGGGACCAATGCCTTTGTGCGCAGACCTTTCCTCTATACCGGTTTTTGGTATGGCACACTTGGCGGCATAGTCGCATGGTTAACCCTATTGTTTACCTTAAGTTTATTGAGTGGTCCTATCAACGAATTATCACTCTTATATGATAGTCAGTTCTCCTTGCAATGGTTAGCGAGTCAAATGTTCATCGTATTACCACTTTCAGGTATGACGTTAGGTGTACTGGGCGCTTGGTTAGCAGTCGGTCGTCATTTAAGTGCCATTGAGCCTCGATGAGGTATTAAAGGAACTTTTTCCTGAAATAGCAATCTTAGTGTTGACTTATTTAAGTTAATGTTATTATTACGGCAATATTTTTTAGGGAGGCCATGCAATGACAGCACAAGTTGCCCAATATGAATTAGCGTTAGCGCCAATTAGTAATCTCAGTTCTTATACGAGCCTAGTACATAAAACGCCCGTATTAACAGCCGAAGAAGAATACGAATTAGCAACACGTTTACAACAAGATGGTGATCTAGAAGCCGCTCAGCGCTTGGTATTATCACACCTTCGCTTTGTTGCTCGCATTGCCAAAGGCTATAGCGGTTATGGTCTGCCTGTTGCCGACTTAATTCAAGAAGGCAATATCGGATTAATGAAAGCGGTAAAACGCTTTGATCCTGAAAAAGGGGTGCGTTTAGTATCGTTTGCCGTTCACTGGATCCGCGCTGAAATTCATGAATATGTTATTCGAAATTGGCGCATCGTTAAAATTGCCACAACCAAAGCCCAACGCAAATTGTTCTTTAACCTTCGCAGTGCTAAAAAACGCTTGGGTTGGTTAAATCAGGCAGAAGTAGAAGCGGTCGCTGAAGACTTAGGGGTTACCCCTGGTAATGTGCTTGATATGGAGCGCCGTCTTGCGCAACCAGACACCTCATTTGATTTGCCCACTGATGTGGATGATGACGATAATCACTTCTCGCCTTCGGCTTATATAGCCGGACCGGATAACTCTGATCCATCACTCCTGTTAGAGCATGATGATTTTTCTAATCATCAACATCAAAAACTAACCAATGCACTAGCGAATTTGGATGAGCGTAGCCGCGACATTGTCAGCCAGCGTTGGTTGAATGATGACAAGAAAGCTACCTTGCATAATCTTGCTGATCAATACCACGTATCAGCAGAACGTATTCGCCAAATTGAAAATAATGCCATGAAGAAATTAAAAACATTCATGGCTTAACACTCTTTATTTTTGACCAATATAAAAAAAGCCCGCTTTATGCGGGCTTATTTATTTCTGCCAGCTAAGTTTAACGTTCAAGTAAGGGGGTTTTACCTGTCTTACCATCCCAGTCTTCAGCACCAGGCAATTCATCTTTTTTCTCTGCTAATACCGGCCAAACACGAGAAAGCTCTTCATTTATCTGAACAAACTCCATGTGTTCATCCGGCAAATCATCTTCAGAGAAAATGGCTTCAGCAGGGCACTCTGGCTCACATAACGTACAATCAATACACTCATCTGGATCAATGACAAGAAAATTTGGGCCTTCGTGAAAACAATCCACAGGGCAAACATCTACACAATCCGTATATTTGCATTTAATACAATTTTCTGTGACAACAAAGGTCATGACCATTTCTCCAAAACATAATTTCACACCGGTAATAAGCCAGCTAGTAACCGTCAATTTTACATCATTTATGATGAAACTGGGAAAGGATCATTTTTAAGGTATGATTATTTCTACTGTGACATAATTTCTCAGCTATAAAGTTAAACTACGGATTGTGAATCATGAGTCGAATCATCACCATTGCTATTTTTATATTTGTTTTTCTCCTTGGCGCGGGATTTTCAGCCATTAATACAACACCTGTTGCGATTAATTTTTACCTAGGTTCAATGACACTTCCCCTATCAGTACTTGTCGTTTTAGCTATTATTTCAGGCTGTCTATTAAGTGCTTCCGCCTTATTTTTAAGCTCCCTACGGCTACGTTATGAGAACCGTCGATTAAACAAAAAGCTGGCCCTCTCAGAGCAAGAAATCAATAGTCTGCGAATTCTCCCTGTCAAAGATTCACTCTAGGATACCTATCCATGCTTGAGTGGTTGTTTTTTCTTCTTCCTATCGCTGCCCTGTCCGGTTGGTTGGCTGCGCGCGCGCATTACAAAAAGAAATATCGTCCCCAAGATCTCAAGATAACTCCGGAATATTTTAAGGGTTTGAACTACTTACTTAACGAGCAACCCGATAAAGCGATAGATGTCTTTATTCGTTTATTAGAAGTGAATAGTGAAACCGTTGAAACGCATTTAGCACTGGCCAACCTGTTTCGCCGTCGAGGTGAAACTGATCGTGCCATTCGTATTCATCAAAACCTCATTGCACGGCCAACGCTAAATAGCAGTCAACGCATACAAGCATTAGTAGAGTTGGGTTTGGACTATATGAATGCCGGAGTACTCGACCGTGCTGAACAGCTTTTTCTTGAATTATTACAACAGTCTTCACCCCCAGAACAAGCAATTAAACAATTATTACGCATATATCAACAAGAAAAACATTGGGATAAAGCCATTGAAATGGCTAAACGTTTACAGCCTAATAAAAATAACGATATTGGCATTTTAATCGCCCAGTTCTACTGTGAATTAGCAGAACAAAAGTTTGATAGTCATCCCACGTCCATCGCCCAGATATTGAAGCAAGCACACGCCTATGATCCGAATTGTGTCCGGGCCAGCTTACTTGAAGCTAATCGAGCTATTGCAGCAGGAAATTTTGCAAAAGCACTCAAAACATTACAACGTATTGAACGGCAAAATCATCATTACATTCCCGAGGCTTTGCCTAAACTATTAAATTGTTATCAACAAATAAATAATCTTAGCGCCTTCAAGAGTTGGCTTGAACAATTACTTGATCGTCATCCGCATATGACAAGTGCCCGGCTAATGCTTTCACAAATCATCTCTGAGCAACATGGTCGGCAAGCGGCACAAGACTTTCTTTATCAACAGCTGCACCGATACCCATCTATTGAGGGCTTACATAAATTGCTAATGCTTGGTCAAAATTCGAGTCAAACACTGGTTCCTTTGATTAAAAACATCACTAATACACTCGTACAGAAAGGTGATCGCTATAGCTGCCATAATTGTGGTTTCTCAGGTAAAACCATGCATTGGCAATGTCCTAGTTGCGGCCATTGGGAAAGCATTCGTCCAAGCGAAATTCATTTATCAAATTTAGAAAAATTATTGGAGTCATCGCAATGAGCGAAATCAGTATCTTTCATAACCCGCGTTGCAGTAAATCACGCCAAACTTTAGCCTTACTAGAACAACAAAACATCCAACCGGAAATAATTGAATATTTAAAAATACCGCCMACCGCCCCCCAACTTAGTGACATTATYAATATGCTCGACATTGAACCTCGCGCATTATTACGCAAAGGCGAGAYGCTTTATAAAGAACTTGATTTAGCAGACTTRTCTCTCAGTAATGAACAACTTATCGATATCATGTGCAAAAACCCTAAACTGATAGAGCGGCCCATTGTGATMARTAATGGMAAAGCCAAGATAGGTCGACCACCTGAATCTGTGTTAGATATTTTATAAGGGTGGGTCATGACTGAAATTTTAGTTCTGTATTACAGCCAATCAGGCCATGTCTCACAAATGGCGGAATATGTTGCTCGTGGCGTTGAGAAAGTCGAAGGTTGTTCAGCAAAGATAAGAACGGTACCGGCAATTTCTACGGTCTGTGAAGCCACGGAAGATAACATTCCTGCTCAAGGCCATCTCTATGCGAGTACTGATGATCTAAAAAATTGTGCTGGATTAGTTTTGGGCAGTCCAACTCGCTTTGGTAATATGGCCGCCCCGTTAAAATATTTCATTGATCACACCAGTGATATCTGGCTTTCGGGCAACCTTATTGGTAAACCCGCTGCGGTATTTACCTCCACAGGAAGCATACATGGTGGTCAGGAAAGCACCTTACTATCCATGATGTTACCGCTAATGCATCATGGCATGATGATCATGGGTTTGCCCTATAGTGAATCAGCATTGATGACCACACAAGATGGTGGCACACCTTATGGTGCCAGCCATCTCGCGGGCAGAAATAATGATCGGGCCCTTAGTGAAACTGAAACACAACTTTGCAGTGCATTAGGTCAACGCGTTGCCACTACCGCAAGAGCATTAACGTCATGAGTCCACATTTGTTTAAACATGGTGCTTTATTCAGCTACTTTGCCTTAATGGCATCCTTATTAAGTTGGATTCTAATCGCACCTCATAGTAGTACCTTTCCGACTGCAACGATGTTAGTTATCGCTATGGTGCCGTTATTATTTCCTTTACGTGGCATGCTACATAATAAACCCTACACACATGCATGGAATAGCTTTTTAATGTTGTTTTATTTTAGTCATGGTGTCGGTGAGCTTTATAGCGCTGAAGGCTTTCTTTTATACCCTTGGCTAGAAATTATTTTTAGTAGTCTCTGCTTTACATCATCGATCATTTTTGTGAGATTAAATGCAAAA
>NVRG01000055.1 GCA_002400805.1 Gammaproteobacteria bacterium | reverse complement strand
GGATAATAAGGAATCTTGGCCTTTAAGATAGCGAGACGGTACCGGAACGCCTAATACGGGGATCGTTGTGTGCGCGGCCAACATGCCCGGCAAGTGAGCCGCCCCGCCCGCACCGGCAATAATGCAGGCTAAGCCTTTGTCTTTGGCCGTTACCGCATATTCTGTCAATAAATCGGGGGTACGGTGAGCTGAAACAACTTTGGTTTCAAATTCGACACCAAAAGCTTCGAGCTGTTCGACCGCTTTTTGCATTATGGGCCAGTCACTATTACTGCCCATAACAACACCTACAACAGGCTTATCCATATTATTGATCCGTTCTGTTTAATCAAAATAACGTGCCATTTTAGCTATTTTATTGAAAATATGGAAATTTGTAGGGGATTTATGTGGCGCTAAGAGTATGCTTATTATTGAATGGCATCGGATCAGCAGTTATACTGTTCGACCCATTTTGCCGTCTTTTTGATATAGAGATAGTGCTCCTCATAGTGAACGGGTCGCGAGGAGACAGGCACTAACAGTAATATGAAGGTATGTGACGTGAGTCAGCCAACAGAATTGACACAAGGCTTATATAGGCCTGAATTTGAAAAAGATAACTGCGGCTTCGGTCTGATTGCTCAGATGGATGGCAAGGCAAGCCATTGGCTAGTTGAGACTGCGGTTGAAGCTTTAGGCAACTTAACCCATCGTGGTGCGATCGGTGCGGATGGTAAGACCGGTGATGGTTGTGGTTTGTTGATGAAGAAGCCAGATGGTTTTTTCCGCGCTATTGCTGAAGAGTTAGATTTTAAGCTTGCGGAACAATATGCCGTCGGCATGGTTTTYTTGTSGCAAGATGCGGATAGAGCWAAAGCGAATCAGGACYGTGTRACCSAACAACTTACTGCCCAAGGCCTAGACGTTTTAGGCTGGCGTGATGTGCCTGTTGATGCGGCAAGTGCCTGTGGTGAAGAAGCCTTGCGSTCAATGCCAATTATGCGTCAGGTRTTTGTGAATGCTGCAGCAGACATGGACTCGRCATCMTTTGAGCGCCATCTCTATATTGCCCGTCGTTTAGCTGAAAAAGCAGTCACCGATGATGATGCTTTTTATATCACCAGCCTGTCATCACACGTGGTGTTATATAAAGGTCTGGTTATGCCAGCCTATTTGCCTATCTTCTATAAAGACTTAAATGATAAACGTATGGAAACCGCTATTTGCGTATTCCATCAGCGTTTCTCAACCAATACCTGGCCGCAGTGGCGTTTGGCGCAGCCTTTCCGTTATCTGGCACATAATGGTGAAATCAATACGATTCAAGGTAACCGTAACTGGGCGTTGGCGCGTGGGGCCAAATTTTCGACCTCACTTATCGACAATATGGATGATATTCTTCCCTTAGTTGGTCTAACCGGTTCTGATTCTTCTAGCATGGATAATATGCTGGAAGCTTTATTGGCTGGCGGCATAGATTTATTCCGTGCGATGAGTTTGCTTATTCCGCCTGCATGGCAAAATGATCACACCATGGATGCGGATTTAAAAGCCTTCCATGACTATAACTCTATGCATATGGAGCCATGGGATGGACCTGCTGGCGTCGTCTTAACAGATGGCCGTTATGCGGGCTGTACCCTTGATCGTAATGGCCTGCGTCCAGCACGTTATATCATTACTAAAGATCGTCACATTACCTTGGCATCGGAAGTGGGTGTCTATAAATACAAGCCTGAAGATGTTGCGGTTAAAGGCCGGTTAAAACCTGGYCAAATGTTAGCRGTRGATACSTCTACYGGCGAACTGTTATTRCCGGAYGATATTAACGATGCCTTAAAACAAGTACATCCTTACCGTGAATGGATAGATGCTAACCTCAAGCGTCTTGAGGATAGTGCGGATGATGAAACTTTGCCAACGATCGAAGGTGAAGARTTAGCYGTATATGAAAAGTTGTTCCAAGTTAGCTATGAAGAGCGCGATCAAGTRATTCGTGTYTTAGGCGAAGTGGGACAAGAAGCAACGGGATCGATGGGTGATGACACCCCATTCCCRGTGATGTCACAACACGAACGTTCATTATTTGACTATTTCCGTCAACAGTTTGCCCARGTCACCAATCCGCCAATCGATTCTTTACGAGAAAGCATCGTTRTGTCGCTGGAAACGTGTTTTGGTCAAGARCGTAATTTATTTGAATTAGCGGAGGATCATGCTGATAGAGTYGTGGTSGATTCACCCGTTTTGGCTGAAAGTCGTTTCCGTCAGTTATTAGCCTTGGGCGAAACTAACGATAATTATAAATCAACCACCTTGTCGTTAAATTATGCAGCTGMAAYAGGRCTAGAAGCCGCGATAGATACYTTATGTGATCAAGCKGAACAAGCGGTTCGTGATGGTACGGTGATATTAGTGCTKASSGATCGTGATGTAANCAAARRWARCMTKNCCGCTYCATGCSTTATTAGCRACYGGCGCKGTCCATCACCGTTTGATTAAAGCTGGCCTGCGTTGTGATGCCAATATTGTGRTAGAAACAGCGACAGCACGCGATTCRCATCAYTTYGGTGTATTGYTGGGTTATGGTGCAACCGCGATTTACCCCTATTTGGCCTATGCGTCTTTAAATGACTTAATCACTACCGGCGAAATCAAAGATTTAGATCGGGTAGAAGTGTGCCGCCGATACCGTAAAGGTATTAACAAAGGCTTATTTAAAATCACGTCAAAAATGGGGATCTCGACGATCACCAGTTACCGTGGTGCTCAATTGTTTGAAATAGTTGGCCTGCATGAAACAGTTGTAGATAAATGTTTTGTGGCGACAACGAGCCGTATCAGCGGTACTGGCTATGAAGAGTTACAGGCTGATCAACAAGCGGTGGCAGACCGCGCATGGAATGTTCGCAAGAAACGTCCTCAAGGTGGTTTATTAAAATTTGTTCACGGTGGTGAATATCATGCCTACAATCCGGATGTCATTGCCACCTTACAAAAAGCAGTTCAAGGTGGCAGCTACGATGCCTATAAAGAATATGCTGCCTTAGTCAATGAACGCCCCGCAATGGTATTGCGTGATTTATTGGCTCTGAAGAAGGCTGATAAGCCGTTAGCTTTAGATGATGTCGAAGATATTGGTAATATTCTTAAACGCTTTGATAGTGCCGGTATGTCCTTAGGCGCGTTATCACCGGAGGCACATGAAGCATTAGCGATTGGTATGAATCGCTTAGGTGGTCGTTCTAATTCGGGTGAGGGTGGTGAAGATCCTGCTCGCTATGGCACGGAGCGTGTTTCAAAAATCAAGCAAGTTGCATCGGGTCGTTTTGGTGTAACACCTCATTACTTGGTGAATGCTGAAGTATTGCAAATCAAAGTAGCGCAAGGTGCTAAACCTGGTGAAGGTGGTCAATTACCCGGTGGCAAAGTGAATCAGATGATTGCGACTTTACGTCACTCTATACCGGGCGTCACCTTGATTTCGCCACCACCCCATCATGATATTTATTCAATTGAAGATTTAGCGCAATTGATCTTTGATTTAAAACAAGTGAATCCAGATGCCTTGGTGTCGGTGAAGCTCGTGTCTGAGGCGGGCGTAGGAACGATTGCTGCAGGTGTGGCCAAAGCGTATGCTGATCTGATTACCATCTCTGGTTATGACGGTGGTACGGCGGCAAGCCCATTAAGCTCTGTTAAATATGCAGGTGGACCGTGGGAGCTTGGCCTGAGTGAAACTCACCAAACGCTGCGAGCTAATGACTTGCGTGACAAAGTTCGCCTGCAAACAGATGGTGGTTTAAAAACAGGTTTGGATGTCATTAAAGCGGCTATATTAGGTGCAGAAAGCTTCGGCTTTGGTACTGGACCAATGGTTGCCCTTGGTTGTAAATTCTTACGTATTTGTCATTTAAATAACTGTGCCACTGGAGTTGCAACGCAAAATGATAAATTGCGTACCCAGCACTTTATTGGTTTGCCGCAGATGGTGATGAACTACTTCCAGTTTGTTGCGCGTGAAACTCAAGAGTTGCTGGCGGTATTAGGTGTGCCTAGCATGGCAGATTTGATAGGTCGTACCGACTTGTTAGAAATTTTGCCGGGTACAACGGACAAGCAGAAAAAGTTAGATTTGGCACCTTTATTGTCCACAGCAGGTGTTGCGGCAGATAAACCGCAATACTGTGTTGATCCTCATAATACGCCTTATGATAAAGGTGAATTAGCAGAACAAATGCTGGTTGATATGCAGGATGCTATTACYAATAAAAAAGGCGGCTTTTTCAGCTACGATGTGCGTAATATTAATCGYTCTATYGGTGCYCGTATTTCGGGTGAGATTGCSAGACATCATGGCAACTACGGTATGAGTGATGCGCCTATACGTGTACARCTAACRGGTTCGGCAGGCCAAAGTTTTGGTGTGTGGAATGCGGGTGGTTTAGAAATGCGSCTTGAAGGTGATGCTAATGACTAYGTMGGTAARGGCATGGCTGAYGGTAAGTTAGTTATTTATCCKTCACCGGAAAGYGATTTTKCCAGCCAAGAAGCCAGTATTATGGGTAATACCTGYCTATATGGTGCAACMGGCGGAACATTGTATGCWGCKGGTCTKGCTGGTGAACGTTTTGCTGTTCGTAATTCAGGTGCMACMGCCGTCGTYGAAGGYGTCGGTGACCATGGTTGTGAATATATGACGGGTGGCATTGTCACCGTATTGGGTGAAACTGGTTTGAATTTTGGTGCRGGYATGACCGGTGGTTTTGCTTATGTACTGGATTTGGACGATACCTTCGCTGAACGCTATAACCAAGAACTGGTTGAGCTAGTTCGCATCAATAACGATGAACTCTCTGCCCATGCTTTGCACTTAAAAGGCATGATTGAAGATCATGTGCGAGAAACAAATAGTGTTTGGGGAAATCAATTATTAGACATGTTTGAGCAGCGCTTAAAACAATTCTGGTTGGTTAAACCAAAAGCAGCAGCATTAGATAGCTTGTTAGACGCAGCAACTAAAGCGGCCTAATAATAACGCGAGTTTGAAAGAAAATAATTATGGCAAAAAATACTTTTCAATTTTTAGAAGTAGGTCGTTTTGACCCCAAAAAGCTTAAAGCAGAAGAGCGTATTAAAGGGTTTGGCGAGATTTATGGCGAGTTTGATGCTAAGTCTTCAGCAGAACAATCTGACCGTTGTTTAGAGTGCGGTAATCCCTATTGTGAATGGAAGTGTCCAGTACATAATTACATTCCAAACTGGTTGAAGCTGATTAGCGAAGGTAATATAGAGCAAGCTGCAGAATTGGCTCACCAAACCAATACTTTGCCAGAGATTTGTGGTCGAGTGTGCCCACAAGATCGCTTATGCGAAGGCGCGTGTACCTTAAATGATGGTTTTGGCGCCGTAACCATTGGTTCAGTAGAAAAATACATTGCTGATACTGCCTTAGATAGTGGTTGGCGCCCAGATTTATCGGATGTCGTTGCTACCGGTAAGCGAGTAGCTATTATTGGCGCAGGCCCAGCTGGATTGGGTTGTGCTGATATATTGACTCGTAACGGTGTTAAGCCGATTGTGTATGACAAGCATCCTGAAGTGGGTGGTTTGTTGACCTTTGGTATTCCTGAATTTAAATTAGAAAAATCAGTGGTTCAGCGTCGCCGTGAAGTCTTAGAAGGCATGGGCGTAGAGTTTGTGCTTAATACCGAAATTGGTAAAGACATTGAATTCCAATCTTTGCTGGATGAATTCGATGCTGTTTTCCTTGGTATGGGAACCTATACCTCTATGAAAGGTGGCTTCCCCGGTGAAGATAAGGAAGGTGTATATGAAGCCTTACCGTACTTAGTTGCCAATAATAAAGAGTTTTTAAATTTAAAGCCTGAAGACTATGTAAACCTCGAAGGTAAGAAAGTCATAGTGCTTGGTGGTGGTGATACCGCCATGGATTGTAATCGTACAGCGATCCGCCAAAATGCAGAAAGTGTGCAATGTGCATATCGTCGTGATGAAGAGAATATGCCGGGTTCACGCCGTGAAGTGAACAATGCACGTGAAGAGGGTGTTGAGTTCTTGTGGAATCGTCAACCGATAGAAGTGGTTGGCAATAATGGCAAGGTCGAAGGCATTAAAGTAATTACAACAGCCTTAGGCGAGCCTGATGAGCGTGGCCGCCGTAGCCCTCAACCTGTTGCTGGAAGTGAAGAGATCATTGCTGCAGATGCTGTAATCATTGCCTTTGGTTTCCGTCCAAGTCCTGCACCATGGTTTGCTGAATTTGGTGTGGATATAGATGACGGTGGCCGTGTAATTGCTCCTGAACATGGCAAATGTGGTTTCCAGACTAGCAATGAAAAAATCTTTGCGGGTGGTGACATGGTACGCGGTTCAGATCTAGTGGTTACGGCAGTTTGGGAAGGGCGTCAAGCTGCGGAAGGGATTTTAAATTACTTAAAGGTGTAGGCCTTAATCATAATAGATAAACGTTTTACGTTTGATCTGTGTCAGTTAAATATTAGGCTTCATCATTCGAAATAGTGTTTTTCGGTATGATGGAGCCTTATTTATATTTATAACAAGAAAACAGCGTTATTTGAGGGCAACAGTGTGGCTGAATTAAAAAATGATCGTTACTTAAGAGCTTTATTACGTCAGCCTGTTGATAAAACACCGGTTTGGGTGATGCGTCAGGCCGGTCGGTATTTACCTGAGTATCGTGAAGTTCGGGCCAAAGCCGGTGATTTTATGACCCTGTGCACCACGCCAGAGTTAGCCTGTGAAGTTACGCTTCAGCCTTTGCGTCGATTTGATTTAGATGCGGCCATTATTTTTTCCGATATTTTAACCATTCCCGATGCGATGGGATTGGATCTGCACTTTGTTGCCGGTGAAGGGCCTAAATTTAATAAGGTCATTCGCACAGCAGCCGATATTAAAAAACTGGCTGTGCCAGATATGGAAGATAGTCTAGGCTACGTTATGGATGCCATACGCCTGACTCGCAAAGAGATTGATGGCAAAGTACCGTTAATCGGTTTTAGTGGCAGTCCGTGGACCTTGGCGTGTTATATGGTTGAAGGTGGTTCCAGTAAAGACTTTGCCAAAGTGAAGGGCATGATGTTTGATGCACCTGAACAAATGCACGCCTTACTTGATGTTCTGGCTAAATCCGTTACCGCTTATTTGAATGCACAAATTGCTGCTGGCGCTCAATCCATTATGTTATTTGATACATGGGGTGGCGCATTGAGTACGGAGAATTACCAACAGTTTTCCTTGGCTTATATGCAGCAGATTGTGGCAGGGCTGAACCGCGAATCTGAAGGCCGTAAAGTTCCCATTACCTTGTTTACTAAAGGCGGTGGTCAATGGTTGGAGTTGATGGCGGATACCGGTGTTGATGCTGTTGGCTTAGACTGGACGACCGATCTTGGCAAAGCTCGACAACGTATTGGTAACAAGGTGGCATTGCAAGGCAATATGGATCCTTGTGTTTTATATGCATCTGCTGATCGTGTTGAACAAGAAGTGGCCAGTGTATTAGCCAGTTTTGGCAAAGCGGAAACCGGCCATGTATTTAATCTCGGTCATGGTATACATCCAACCATCGCACCCGACAATATGCAACGTTTAGTGGATTCGGTTCACCGTCTGAGTGAACCCTATCACCAGTAATTAGTCTTGTTTTGTTGAGCTAGCTTGAACTTGTTTGATCAGTTCATTAGCGAAGCGTTTCACTTGCAAGTCATATAACGCGAGTTGCCCGCCGGTTCTAATGGCACTGGATGCTAGGCCGCCAATCACCATCAATAGTAAAATCGCAATGATCCAAGCAAGAAAATAACTGACCCGTAATGATTGTT
>NVRG01000054.1 GCA_002400805.1 Gammaproteobacteria bacterium | reverse complement strand
CCGCCACCTGAACCTGTGGTAGGAAATATAAACCCTGACGAAGATGCAATTTTAGAGAAAGAAGATTAATTGCTTACTAGGCTATTTTAATTTCTTAATGCCAAATAATTTTAATAGCTGATTCTCTATCGCTGGCTCAACAATGCCTTTTTTCATTTTATAAATGAAGTATTTCTCATAAGCTTTTTTCGCGATATGCACCCATCTTCCCTTTTTCATCCACACAGTATTGCGAGGTGGAATCTGCGGCATAGCTACAAATGCCGCACCGGTATGCCCCATATCGGCTAAACAGATAGCATTCCATGTCGCAATCGCTTTTGGCTCAGCCCCTTCGATCTCCGCTTTAATATTCTCGGTGGCTGCTTTGGCCATGCTCTCGATCATATAGCCCGTTTTCGGCGCGCCCACRGGTAATGGTGTTGCTTCGACAGGATTAATGGCAATGCACACACCGACACCAAAAATATTGGGATATTTACGATTGCGTTGAAATTCATCAACCTTAAGAAAACCACGAGGGTTCACCGCTTCATCACCTAAGTTGGCCACACAGTCGATGCCTTTAAACGCCGGCAACATCATCGCGAAATCAAACGGTAATTGATGCGTTTTAACCGTTTCAGCTTTATCGTTAACTTGTTCAACAATCATCTTGCCAGCAGCTATGGTTTTTACTTTCGCGTTAGTGATCCACTTAATGTCGTTTTGTCTAAACTCAGATTCAAACATCGTTTTTGAATCACCAACCCCACCTAAACCTAGGTGACCGATATACGGTTCTGCCGTGACAAAGGTCATCGGCACCTGATCACGTATCTTCGCTTTGCGTAAGGCTCGATTCATAATCATGGCATATTCATAAGCAGGGCCAAAACACGATGCCCCTTGAACGGCACCGACCACGATCGGGCCCGGATTTTTAACAAATTCTTGCCATGATTGATAGGCACTTTCAGCATGATCCACCGTACAAATAGATTCGGTATGACCTTCTGGACCCAGCCCTTCAATTTCATCAAAAGCGAGTTTTGGCCCGGTGGCAATGATCAAATAATCATAGGCAAGGCTTGAACCATCACCAAGTAATAATTGATTCTCTTCAGCCCGAATTTCGCTCACCGCCTCAGCAGAAAAGGTGATGCCTTTGTCATTCAAGCAAGGCTCTAGATCAAAGCTAATATCTTTGCGTGTACGCCATCCCACAGCAACCCATGGATTGCTAGGCACAAAATGAAAAATCGGTGCATTAGAAACAACGGTCACTTGATGCTCGTCACCCAAAGCGCTACGCATCTCATACGCGGCAGGCAGACCTCCGGTGCTTGCCCCGATGATGACTACATGTGCCATATGCTTATTTCCATCTCGTTATGATTTTGAATTAGTGCAGCGTTGATGATTCTGGTTCAGTTGTAACGGCATCATCTGAAAATAAGTGTGTCACATCAATCTTATCGAAGTGGTAATGTTCATTGCAAAACTCACAAGCGACTTCAATGCTGCCCCGATCTTCAACCAAATCCAAGGCATCTTGCTTGCCTAATAATCCAATGGTCGTTGCCACACGTTCACGTGAGCAATTACAGGCAAAACTTAAATCCGTGTCGACCAATAAGCGACATTCTTCTTCATGGAAAAGGCGATGTAATAAGGTATTTACATCTAAGCCCAATAATTCTGCTGGTGTCACCGTGGCCGCTAACTGACTTATGCGTGACCAATTTTCTTCATCATCATCGCTTTCAGCTTGCTCAGATGGCAATTGTTGTAAAAACAAACCGGCGGCTGATTTTTCATCTGAGCTTAACCAAATTCGGGTATCTAATTGTTCTGATTGTTGGAAATAGGTTTCTAACATCGCGGCGATCGATTCAGCTTGCAGGCCRACAATACCTTGATACGGCTGTTTGGCACCGTTMACTTCAATGGTGATCGCTAAKGTACCTTCGCCTGTCACATCACTTAACACTGCGTTRTCRTTAATCTCACCGTCCCATTGAGCAAAGGCTCGYAACGTATCATTGCTGGTACATTCAACCATTAATAACGATACCGGACCGGCWGAYTTTATTTGTAAAACCAAACGACCTTCAATTTTCACTGTTGCTGCCAATAACGCAGCTGCAGCCATCATTTCACCCAATATTTTTTGCACCGCTACAGGATAGTCACGTTGAGATAATACTTGTTGCCAACTTGCTTGCAGGTGTACAAATTCACCGCGAACAGGAGCATTATCAAAAATAAATCGTTGCAAATTATCAGACTGAAATGCAGTCGTATCGTCTTCAGTCTTTGTACTATCGTTCATATCTTTTCCAAAAAAAATGCCGGGTAAAACCTTACCCGGCATTCTACAACAATTAACGAGTTTACTTATTTACTTAGCGTTAATAACAACTCATTTAAGCGTTTAACATAGCTGGCTGGATCTTCTAATTGACCACCTTCAGCTAAGGTTGCTTGATCAAACAAGATTGAAGACCAATCGGCAAAACGAGCATCGTCTTTTTCATCTTTCAAACGCACAACCATAGGATGATCTGGGTTCAATTCAAAGATAGGTTTAGTTCCACCCACTTCTTGACCGGCGGCTTTAAGCATACGCTCAAGGTTAGCACTCATATCAGTATCATCTACAACTAGACATGCAGGAGAATCCGTTAAACGATGGGTAATGCGTACATCTTTTACTTGATCGCCCAAGTTTTCTTTGACACGACTCACTAAGTCTTCGAAGTTTTTATCTGTTTCTTCCTGAGCTTTTTTCTCTTCTTTATCATCAAGCTCACCAAGATCCAAATCACCTTTAGCGACTGATTGCAGTTGTTTGCCATCAAACTCTGTTAATGAGTTGGTTAACCATTCATCAACGCGGTCAATTAACAATAATACTTCGATGCCTTTCTTACGGAAGACTTCCAAGWGTGGGCTATTCTTAGCAGCAGCAAAACTTTCTGCCGTGATGTAGTAAATCTTGTCTTGTTTCTCTTTCATTCGACCAACGTAGTCTTCAAGAGAAACCGTTTGCTCTTCTTTACCTGTTTCAGTRGAGGTAAAACGAATTAATTTCGCTAAGGCATCTTTATTTGCAAAGTCTTCACCTGGGCCTTCTTTGATAACTTGACCAAACTCTGTCCAGAATTCCGCATATTGTTCAGGCTTATTTTTCGCCATTTTCGCCAATACACTTAAGATTTTTTTCACTGATGCAGCACGGATGCTGTCAATGGTCTTACTGCCTTGTAAGATTTCACGTGAGATATTCAACGGCAAATCATTGGTATCAATAACACCACGAATGAATCGTAAGTAGCGAGGCATTAATTGATCGGTATCTTCCATAATGAAAACACGTTTCACATACAATTTTAGGCCGTGGGTGCGATCACGATCCCACAAATCAAATGGTGCTTTTGATGGAATATAAAGCAACGAGGTATATTCAGTTTTACCTTCTACTTTATTGTGGCTCCACGTTAATGGATCTTGGAAATCATGGGAGATTTGTTTGTAGAATTCTTTGTAGTTATCGTCACTGACTTCACTCTTAGCCAATGTCCATAAAGCAGTCGCTTTGTTAACCGTTTCATCTTCTAACACTACAGAATCATCAATCTTGCCATCTTCATTAGGCACAGGATCTTTTTGCATMAYGATTGGTAGATTGATGTGATCTGAGTATTTAGTAATGCARTTACGCAGGCGCCAGCTATTCAAAAACTCATTTTGTTCTTCACGCAGATGCAAAGTAACTTCAGTACCACGTGTTGGTTTATCAATGGTTTCAATGGTGAAATCACCCTTGCCTTCTGATTGCCACTCAACACCATGTTCAGACGTTAATCCAGCACGACGTGTTTTTAATGTCACTTTATCGGCAACAATAAAGGAAGAGTAGAAACCCACACCAAACTGACCGATAAGCTGAGAATCTTTCGATTGATCACCCGTCATATTGTCGAAGAATTTTTTCGTGCCTGAGTTGGCAATGGTGCCGATATTATCAATCACTTCTTGGCGGCTCATGCCGATACCGTTATCCGAGATCGTGATCGTGCCGGCATCTTTATCATAGGCAACACGGATGTTTAACTCCGCGTCATTTTCATAGAGGGCATCATCAGAAAGTGCTTCAAAACGCAGTTTATCAGAGGCATCCGCAGCATTTGAAATCAATTCACGCATAAAGATTTCTTTATTGCTGTAAAGCGAGTGAATCATCAGATCCAATAATTGTGAAACTTCGGTCTGGAAACCTAAGGTTTCCTTATGTGCATCAACACCCATTAAAAATGCCTCCATCGGCTTAAATTATCTTAGAATTATCAAATGGGGACAGCTCTATTAGAGTTCAAGTCTTAATTCGATCTTTATATAAACAGAATTACAAACTGGTCTCTTTTGCTAGTGCTGAATATTTTTTCTTACCTTCTAACTTGCGTAATAATACATAAAATATTGGCGTAAAGAACAAACCAAAGAAAGTTACACCCAACATACCGGAAAATACGGTAACACCAATAACATTACGCATTTCGGCACCCGCTCCGGTAGATAACATCATCGGCACCACGCCCATGATAAAGGCAAACGAAGTCATCAAAATAGGTCTTAACCGCATACGACTCGCCGTGATAGCGGCCTGATAAGTTTCCATACCTCTGATTTCGAGCTCACGAGCAAAYTCAACAATCAAAATGGCATTTTTGCTGGCTAAACCGGCTAATACAAACAAACTGATCTGTGTGAAGATATTATTATCACCTCCGGTATACCAAATACCAATTACGGCAGCCAAGATTGATAACGGTACAATTGAWATCACGACCAACGGCAAAATCAAACTCTCATATTGAGCGGCTAATACCAAGAAAACTAATAACAAACACAATGGGAAAATATAAATCGCCGTATTGCCACTTAATACCTGTTGATARGTTAACTCWGTCCATTCAAATGCCATGCCGGTGGGCAAGGATTTTTCCAGGATATCAACAATCGCCTCTTGCGCCTGACCACTGGAATAACCCGGTGCGGGACTACCATTCAAATCTGCGGATAARTAACCRTTGTAATGCGCYGCACTCTCAGGCCCATAGGTTTCTTTCATTTGAATTATGCTACCCAACGGTACCATTTCACCCTGATTGTTCCGTACTTTAAGGTTATTTACATCTTCCGGTTCTGCTCGATATTGAGAATCAGCTTGAGCGATCACCTGATAGGTACGACCAAATTGATTAAAGTCATTGATATACAAGGAACCGAGATAGATCTGCATGGTGTCGAAAATATCGGTGATATTTAAACCTAACTGTTTTGCTTTTGTTCGATCCAAATCTGCATATAACTGCGGTACATTAATCTTATAGTTAGAGTACACACTCGATAATTCGGGTGCTTGCSATGCTTGTTGTTGCACGGCTTGCACCACATTGGCCAGATTTTCATAGCCTAAATTACCTCGATCCTCAATTTGAAGCTTAAAGCCGCCTGTCGTACCCAGACCATTCACCGGTGGCGGTGGAAAAATAGCGACAAAGGCTTCTTTAATGCCTGCATATTTCATTTGCAAACGACCGGCAATGGCCGCTGCCGATAAGTCTTCTGTTTGACGCTCATCAAATGGCGCTAAAGTAACAAAYACAATGCCTGCACTGGCACTATTGATGAATCCATTCACCGATAAACCGGGRAACTGTACTGCACTTTCAACGCCTGGTTCATTCATCGCAATCGTGCCCATTTCTTTGATGACMGACTCGGTGCGAGCCAAAGTAGCACCRTYGGGYAACTGAGCGAASMKAATTAAATATTGTTTATCTTGGGCAGGAATAAAGCCTTTAGGYAAMAGGTTAAAKCCATAYAYYGTRCYGCCAATTAAAATCAGGTAGACAGTAAATGCTAAGGCTTTATGCTCCAAYAAACCCGATATAGAACCAGAATAACCTYTTGATGCTTTTCGAAACGTACGATTAAACAGTTTAAAGAACCAACCAAATAGGAAGTCTATTACTCGCGTTAAGCGATCTTTTGGCTCATCGTGGCCTTTCAATAATAGGGCTGCCAAGGCAGGGCTTAACGTGAGTGAGTTAATCGCTGAAATAACGGTAGAGATGGCGATGGTTAATGCAAATTGTTGATAGAACTGTCCCGTTAAACCACTAACAAATGCAATAGGTACAAACACGGCCACTAACGTCAATGAGATTGCGATAATCGGCCCACTGACTTCTCGCATGGCTTTRTAGCTCGCGTCTAATGGCGATAAACCATCGGCAATATTTCGCTCTACATTTTCTACCACCACGATGGCATCATCGACGACGATACCAATCGCTAAAACCAAACCGAATAAAGACAGAGTATTAATGGAGAAACCAAATAACCACATCACTGCAAACGTACCGACAATGGAAACAGGCACTGCAAGTAGAGGAATAATCGATGCCCGCCATGTTTGTAAAAACACAACAACAACAATGACTACCAGCGCCAATGCTTCCAATAAGGTCAGGATCACCGCTTTAATTGAGTCTTTTACAAAAACAGTGGGGTCATAAACAACCTGGTAATCAATCCCTTGTGGGAATTGCTGCTTTAGATCGGCCATGATCGCTCTGACGTCATTAGAGATAGCAATGGCATTGGCACCTGGCGCTTGGAAAATAGGCACTGCGACCGCAGGCAGATTATCTAACATCGAATTCAAACTATGCTCAGCAGCAGATAATTCGATGCGTGCCACATCTTTAAGATAGGTGATCTCACCATTACTTCCTGCACGTAGGATAATTTGTTCAAACTCTTCTGGAGACTGCAATCGACCTTTTGCATTAATTGGCAATTGAATCGTCACTGGGTTAGCCATGGGCGCACCACCAATCATACCTGCCGCCACTTGAACATTCTGATCTCGAATCGCATTAACGACATCCATTGCAGACAGCCCGCGTTCAGCAACTTTTTCAGGATTCAGCCAGATCCGCATCGCATAGTTACCTGAACCAAATAACATCACATTGCCCACACCAGAGACTTTTGCTAACTCATCTTTTACATGCATCAGAGCATAGTTACGCAAATACAACTCATCGTAACTACTGTCTGGTGAGGTTAAATGCACCACCATCGTCAGATCAGGGGAGCTTTTAACCACGGTCACACCAATTTGGCGAGTGACATCGGGCAACCTTGGTAATGCTTGTGAAACACGGTTCTGAACGTGTTGTTGAGCGAGATCAACATCCGTACCGATTTTAAAGGTCACGGTTAAGGTCATTCGGCCATCTGAAGCAGCCTGAGATGACATATACAACATATTTTCAACACCGCTCAATTGCTCTTCTAGTGGTGTAGATATTGTTTCAGCTATCATTTTAGGATTTGCACCAGGATAAGATGCATTGACCACAATGGATGGCGGAGCCACCTCAGGATATTCTGAAACCGGTAATTGAAACATCGCCAGTAAACCGGCAATAAATATCAATAAAGACAATACGCCAGCAAATATCGGGCGATCTACAAAGAATTTAGATATATTCATATTATTGTTTTATATAAAGAAGATAATCCATTATTGATAGTCAATTCACTATCAACACTCAGCCTAATATTTAGTGAGTTAATTAACTAACTCAGCATCAACTGATTCCAGTTTGGCAGTGACCATCATATTAGGTCGAATATGAGATAAACCATTAACCACAACGTGATCACCTTGTACTACGCCACTCAAGACAACACGATGTCTATCGTGTTGTTTGCCTAAGGTGACTTCACGGTAAACAACCATTTTCTTGTCATCAATTACATAAACAAACTTCTTATTTTGATTAGTGCCAATTGCACGCTGATCAATTAACAAA
>NVRG01000053.1 GCA_002400805.1 Gammaproteobacteria bacterium | reverse complement strand
GTAACGATATCCCAGCCTTTTATTTCTTGGACACGTAAGATTTCCACGCCGTATTCTTCATCACCCAGAAGAAAAGTCAGATATTGCTCAGCGCCATCTTCAATCTCTCCAAGCACATCCAGTGATGCATTTACCTGTAGTTGTTCTTCGCTCATGCTGTTCTCCTAGGCCGCACGCTCAGCTTTCACTAAGCCTTTTCTAGATGGCGGGTCACGATAGAGAGAAATTAATCCTGGCACATCCAATATCAATGCCACGGTGCCATCACCTAAAATCGTGGCACCTGACAGGCCAAGTACTTTGCGGTAATTGGTTTCCAAACTCTTAATCACCACTTGTTGCTGACCTAATAGATCATCAATAAATAAACCTACTTTTTGGCCATCGCCTTCAACCACCACTAATAAACCTTCTTCCAGATCGGTGATCTGTGGTTCGATGTTAAACACTTCATACAATCGAATCACCGGTACATAATCATCACGCAATTTGTATAACTCGCCTTTACCAGACACTTGTTTGATCTCTGCGCCTTTGATTTCCAAGGATTCAACGATGGAAACCAACGGTAAGATATAATTTTCATTGGCCACCCGGATGCTTTGACCATCCATGATCGCCAAGGTTAATGGCAGACGAATGGTAAATTTAGTGCCAACGCCTTTTTCTGACTCGACTTCGACGCTGCCGCCTAGGCTGTGGATATTTTTCCGCACTACATCCATGCCGACACCACGACCGGAAATATCACTGACTACATCGGCGGTGGAAAAACCGGCCATAAAGATGAGTTCATGAACTTTTTCTGGTGTTATCGTATCGTTTTTACCGATTAAGCCTTTCTCTACCGCTTTATTAAATATTTTTTCTTCATTAAGGCCTGCACCATCATCTTCGATTTCGATAACAATATTGCCACCTTGGTGATAAGCATTAAGATCGAGCTTACCCGTTTCACTTTTTCCTGCAGCGATACGTACTTCTGGTGTTTCCAAACCATGATCCAAAGAATTTCTAACCAGATGAACCAGAGGATCGCCAATTTTTTCCATCACGGTTTTATCAAGCTCGGTTTGTTCCCCGGTCAGTTTTAACTCAACTTGCTTGCCGCTTTTACTGGTTAAATCATGCACTAACCTTGGGAAGCGATTAAAGGCAAAACTGATCGGCAACATGCGAATTCGCATCACCCCTTCTTGCATTTCTCGGGTATTACGTTCTAATTGCGCAAGGCCATCAATRAGTTGTGGCAGCATATCTTCGGTGAAGTTKTCMCCSACTTGRCTCAACATAGACTGGGTGATCACTAATTCCCCCACCATGTTAATTAAYGAGTCGATTTTGTCAGTCGCAACCCGAATAGAGGTTGCCGTGGGCGTGGAGGTAGATTTTTGTTTGGCTTTGGCCGCAGTCGGCTCTTTAAGCTCGGCTTCTGCCGCAGGCTCTGCAATGACATCAACTTCATCTAGCTCTGCAGATTCTGCCGGCGGTTCAATCACCGCGGCAGGTTCATCATCTTCATCCTCAGTAACCACTGTTGCACTTGCCGTTCCAAATAGTGGTTCGATCGTTAAATCACAGTCGTCATCCACCCATTCAAAGATTTCCACTATCTCGTCTTTGGCCACGTCACTGCGTAGTTCCATATGCCAAGCAAGATAACTGTCTTCGGGTTCGAGATCAGAAAATGGTGGCAGACGACTTTCGTCCACAATGACCGATAATTCGCCCAGAGAATTTAATTCGCGAATCATTCGAACCGGATCATTGCCTGTTTGCAGCATATGTAGATGCGGTCTGAAATCAATTTTCCAGCCTATTGAGTTATCACCGCTTTCATCTTCCGCTKCAGCCYCACCTTCRYCGGCTGATTCAATATTTTCACTGCTGTCATCACCACCGAGGATATTGACMAGTTTTTCACTGACGTCGGCTATGCGGAGATCATCGGTCTCTTCTTTCTGCTGCACAGCCGTGATCATTTCACGTAATACATCGACCGCCTCAAGCAACACATTCGTTGATTCTGGGGTCACTTCACGCTGGCCATTACGCATCTCATCCAGCAAGGTTTCCAGCTTGTGGGTGAACTCAGAAACGCTCATAAAGCCAAAGGTGCCCGCGCCGCCTTTTATTGAGTGGGCAGCTCTGAAAATCGTATTGATCTCCTCGACATCCGCGGCACCATCTTCAAGGTTAAGGAGACCACTTTCCATGGCATCAAGCCCTTCGAAGCTTTCCTCGAAAAATACATCATGAAACTGTGAAATATCAATACTCATAGGTTCTTCCTAGTAAATTCAGGGCAAACTATCCCTATAAATAATCACAAAACTTTGTTTATTAAGGTGTTATTAACTCAGCACTTTTTTAACTGTGGCTAACAGTTGTTCTGGGTTAAAGGGCTTGACCAACCAGCCTGTCGCCCCTGCAGCTCGACCTTGACTCTTTTTTTCGCCACCAGCTTCGGTGGTTAATACCAGTATCGGAGTAAATCGGTATGACGGTAACGCGCGTAGTTCTTTTGTTAAGGTGATGCCATCCATGACCGGCATATTTATATCTGTCAGCACTAAATCGAATGACTGAGTTTTAGCAACGTCTAAGGCTTGTTTACCATCGGCGGCATCGGTCACGGTATGACCTGCGCCTTTTAAGGTAAAGGCAACCATTTGTCGCATAGAAGCTGAGTCATCARCTGCTAGAATTTTTGCCATKGTGGGAYTCTCCTGATCGCAGACAKCATGTCAGATGCCGCTTTATAATTAATKATTAAGTTCGTAGTGAGTTTCATKGTGCAAGCTCTTGGCTATTGTCGGTCAAATTCATCAAATCTGCCAAGCCTAATAATTTTGCACTACGRCAAAAGGCTTCGCTAGGAGAGAGCCATGTTAATGTCGATCCATGAGYTRCSAGTTCTTTTGAAAAGGCATAAAGCATTTGTAATGCAGCAGCATCAATRCGTTCCAAYTTGCTGACATCAAGCTCAACCTGACCGCCTTCTGCYAGGGTTGTTAATAACGTTGCATAAAAATCAGCGACTTCAGCAATACCCAACGCATCGCCACACCCTATTTCTAYCGTTTTAGTTTCAGCCATCGTTCACCTCACCGCCTGTTTATGCATCAATAACGGATAAAATAATCACTATACGTCTGTATCGCATCTTGCAGACGATCACTTATTTCTTGTGGTGGGTTTAGCGGGGAGATGGGGGTCATTCTTGCCGCTTTATCATTGCCATCTTGTGGCTTTGAATGCGGTTGTTGCCGATATGTTTGACTATCCATTTCGCTTTTAGGTGTCATCATGCCTCATCCTCCGTAGTGTGACCGGTGTTTAACTCACCCGTCGTACCAACCTTTGAAGACTAATAATGCAGAGACCATGCCAGCTAACGTCAACCCAAAAAAACTGCTTCATTCATTAGTCTTTTCGGGGCTTTCGAACCCATTGCGATGTATTGTGTTCGTCGTTGTCTAGCTGCTCCTGCCTTACTTCCTGTTGTGACTCTTCAGCTTTATATCGTCCAACTAATGTTTGCATCGCTTGTTCTTTCGTACGTGCTTGCAACCATAGCGTCTGTTGATACTGCACTCTTTTATAGCTATTTTCAACCTGTTGTTGTTGAGCCGCTATCGCTTGATCCAATTGAACCAAGAAAGCACGTAGTTCTAGCATCTTTTGAGCACTGATCATTAAGCTATCGCCTTGGCGAAATTTGGCTAAATACTCACCTTTGTATCGGTGCAGGTCATCCAGCTGTTGCTTGTCTTGTTGCCAAATCGTATTTTCTTCGCCCACTTTTAGCAAAGCCCTTTCTGCTGCTTTCACTGCAACCTCAACGACGGGACTTAGTTTTTTGGATCGTTTCATGATTTAACAATAACAAGTTTTTCTGCCAGTTTCATATCAGATAACCCTAGGGCCTGTTTACCTTTAGCTATTACTAACAACGATGGGCTGTTGTACAACGTTACTTTGTTGCGGAGGAGGTTGTTGCATGACATGTTGTAAAGCAGCAACACTGTTTTGCCAATTAACCGCTTGATCCATACCCTGTCTGAGCAGATTTTGTAAACTGGGGAATAAAGAAATGGCTTCATCAATATTAGGATCACTGCCCTGAGTGTAGGCCCCCACATTAATCAAATCTTGATTTTGTCGGTAGAGTGAATAGATATGTTTAAACTGTTGAGCATGTTCTAGCTGCTCTGGTGCAATAATTTGTGGCATAACCCGACTGATCGATGCTTCCACATCAATTGCTGGATATTGGCCTGCTTCAGCCAAACGCCGTGACAATACAATATGACCATCTAAAATGGCCCGCGCCGCATCGGCCACTGGATCTTGTTGATCATCACCTTCGGTTAATACGGTATAGATCGCGGTGATTGCACCGCCACCAGCGGGACCATTACCCGCGCGTTCAACCAGTTGTGGTATTAATGAAAATACTGACGGTGGATAGCCTTTAGTCGCAGGGGGTTCGCCAATGGCTAAGGCAATCTCACGTTGTGCTTGGGCAAAACGTGTCAATGAATCCATCAGTAATAAAACTTGTTTGCCTTGATCACGAAAATATTCGGCAATACTGGTGGCTAACATGGCACCATGTAGACGCATCAACGGTGAATGATCGGCAGGAGAGGCAACCACAACAGCACGTGACATGCCTTCTTCACCTAAAATATCTTCGATAAATTCTTTTACTTCACGGCCACGTTCCCCAATCAGGCCGACCACAATGACATCGGCTTCGGTAAATCGAGTCATCATGCCTAAGAGCACACTTTTACCCACACCACTGCCAGCAAATAAGCCCATACGCTGGCCACGACCAACACTGAGTAAGGCATTAATCGCTTGCACACCCACATCAAGATGCTCTCTTACCGGTGAGCGTGCTAAGGGATTTATCGGTTTCCCATGTAAGGGCACTCGCTCATTAACATTGAGAGGGCCTTTGCCATCTAAGGGTTTACACGCACCATCCACCACACGGCCTAATAAGCCGTCACCAACGGGCACTTGCGAATCACTGCGTATTGGCCGCACCCGTGCATTGGGCACGAGGCCTCGAATATCGCCGGTCGGCATTAAATATAAAGTTTCACCAGAAAAGCCTACCACTTCCGCTTCTATCGGTGGCCCACTGATGCCATGCACTTCACAGCGACTGCCAACTGGGGCTTGAAAACCAACCGCTTCCAAGGTTAAACCGACCATGCGAGTTAATCGACCTTCTATCGGTAAAATTTCTGTTGGATTGTCATCCAATCGTTGTTGGTATTCTTTTAATCGTGCGCACCAAGCTGCAGTGCGTTCAGCCTGAACGGGGTTAGGCTCATTCTGAGCTGTCATCACTGCGTTCCTCACCCAACAATTTATTAATAACGCTGGCTAAGCGGGCTTCGACCGTAGCATCGACGGTGGTATCGGCTGTTTCTAATCGCAGACCACCGCGTGTTAACACGGGATCCTCGACCCACTGCCAATTTTCATCGCCCTGTTCAACCGACAAGCCTTTTTTAACCAGCTCTATATCTTGCGGGTGTAAGTAAATCTTTAATTTACGGTCATTGATCGGTAACACGGCTAGGGCCGCTCTCATTGCACCAATCACATGTTCGGGTTCGGCTCTTAGTTCGCGCCGTACCAATTGCCGAGTCATGGTGATAACGATGTTCATCAAGTCATTTTCGACTTGTTGATCCAAGTCTAACAAGGGGGTATTTAATGCGGTGATGATTTGGTTTAACACTGTCAGCTGCTGGCTAATCTCTTGTTTACCCGTTTCAAGACCCGCTTGGTAACCGGCTTCAGTGCCTTGTTCAAAGCCAGTTTTAAATCCTTCTTCTTGGGCTTCTTTTTGCAGTTTTTCGATGGCTTGCACGGTCATCATCGAATGATCATCGTCTTCAAGATCACTGACTGACACCATGCGCGGTGCTTCCCAACGTTGATAAGCCGAAGCTATTTCTTCCGACGACAACACGTCTGCTTGTGCTGTTTCTACCAGATCATCAGACGAAGTCATCTCCAGCACCTCCGCCTAACATGATTTCACCTTTATCAGATAAAACACGGGCTGCGGTTAAAATTGTTTTCTGTGCAGCTTCAACATCACTGACACGAACCGGTCCCATCGCTTCTAGGTCATCACGCATCATTTCAGCTGCACGCTGCGACATATTACTTAGGAATTTTTCTTTCAATGTGTCATCAGCCCCTTTTAATGCCAGTTGCAATTGATCTGTTTGCACTTCGCGCATTAAGGTTTGGAAGCCACGATCATCAACATCCACCAGGTTCTCAAATACAAACATCAGATCTTCAATATTTTGACCTATATCGGGTTCCTGTTCTTTAATTTTCTCCATAATCGCGGCCTCAGCGCTACCTTCAACAAAGTTGAGAATATCCGCCGCTGTTTTTAAGCCGCCCACCATGGTGCTCTGGCCACCTTGATTGCCACTGAATTGTTTTTCTAGGATATCATTCAATTCCGTTAACGCCGTTGGTTGCACACCATCCAAGGTAGCGATGCGCAATAAAATATTGGCTTGGTCACGATCGGGAAATAAATTTAATATTTCTGCTGATTGATCTGGCTCTAAGAACGAACAAACAATCGCAATAATCTGTGGATGTTCTAGACGAATTATTTCATAAACGCCACGGGCATCCAACCATTTAAGCTGTTCTAAACCAGTGGTATCACTGCCCGATAGAATTCTATCTAATAAACTACCCGCCTTATCTTCACCCAAGGCTCCCACCAACATCTTACGGACATAATCACGAGAACCGATACCCAGACCGGTTTCTTCTTCTACCGTCTCAACAAAGATATCCAATACGGTTTGCACTTCTTCACGGTTAACATTGGTTAACGCCGCCATAGCCTCACCAACACGCTGCACCTCTTTAGGTGTCATGTGTTTAAGCACTGCGGCAGCATCGTCCTCACCGATTGAACGCAAAAATACCGCGGCTTTCTCCGTGCCCGATAAAGTTCTTGCTTCTGTTTGTTCAGCCATTACATATCACTCGCGGTCCAATTTTTCACTACTTGTGCAACCAAGGCTGGATCCTGCTGCACTAAGCTACGTACATTATTCAATTGATCTTCCAAATTCTCCGCTCCGGTAGTGAGCGCTTCCAGTTCTGCCGTTTGTTTACCACCTGCCTTTGCTGCCACTGCCGCTTGTTCTGGTGTCATGCCCGTAGTATCCACGCCCGCTGCTGGTTGTACTGGCACCTTGTTTAAATCTTTAAAGGCTGGACGAATAACACCAAATAGTAAGAATAAAACCACTAATCCCCCCAATGCTTGTTTGGCAATATCCCATACCCAAGGTTGCTGCCAGATAGGAATCTCAGGTAATGCCTCCACAATAGCAGGAACAATAAAGGGCGCATTGACTACATTTAAGGTATCGCCGCGTGCTTTGCTAAAACCAATTGCGTCCATAATTAAGGCGTTGATTCGCAGCATTTCTGATTCGGTTAAGGGTGTTGAGACCACATTGCCTTCTTCATCAAGGCTATGATGTTCATCCACTAAGACCGCAACACTCAATTTTCTAACTGAACCCGGTGCAATACGAGTATGACTGATCGTACGATCTAACTCATAATTACGTGTTCTTCGTTTACTATTACTACCTGGTTTATTTAGCCTTACAATGGCAGCGCTTTCTTCACCTGTTGCATCTTCTGGTGATGTAGCGGGAATCGGCGGTACATTACTTAATGCGCCCGGCACCCCTGACGGACCACTTATCCCAACTCTATTTTCTTCCTGTAATTGTTCACTGCGTAATGCAGACATATCAGGATTATAACTCTCATGAGTCTGTTCTGTAATAGTAAAATCA
>NVRG01000052.1 GCA_002400805.1 Gammaproteobacteria bacterium | reverse complement strand
ACATACAATTTAGTCATCGCCGAAGGCCGGCGAGTTGCCATGGTGGTAAATGTCTAGCAACGTTATTCAAAAGTACGCAAGTCGAAATCACTTACAAAAGTTATGCGATTATTTGTGGGTCGAGATATTTACGGTTAATAGTTACAAGTGGATGAATTCCTAAGTTTTTTTAGAGAATTACCGGTATTTTGTCCGAGTGAGTAACTTGACCATAGAGGTCAAAGTGAGGGAAAATTAACAATTACGCATATAAATAAAGCAAATAATTCTTAGGTTCAGTAATTCCTTGCAATGTTTGATCTAGATCATGCATTCAGAGAAGTCTGGAGATAAATTTGCTGTAAAATTCAGCGATGCTTTATTTATAAGTGTAATGGAAGTGGATCAATGCCTCTAAATAATAGAGGTGGAGATAATGTTTTTCATTGAGAGAAGGTGTGATCGCTATGCAAGCGAAGCAGCAGCAATATAATTTTGATATCGTCAAGTGGTTCGCCTATATGGCGGTTGTCTACTTGGTCTTGGGTACGGGCATTGGCGTGTGGATAGCATCGGAATTGGCGTGGCCTGTTCTGAACTTTGACAATCCATACATTAGTTTTGGTCGCCTGCGCCCATTACATACCAATACCGTTATTTTTGCCTTTGGTGGATCTACACTGATGGCAACAGCCTATTACATCGTCCAACGTACTTCCGGTGTGCGTTTATGGAGTGATAAATTGGCTTGGTTTACCTTTTGGGGTTGGAACTTAGTGATTCTTGGCTTTGCCATCACTTTGCCACTAGGTATCACTCAATCGAAAGAATATGCAGAAATGGAATGGCCTTTAGATATATTGTTGGCCGTTGTTTGGTTGGCCTATAGCTTTAATTTCATTATGACTTTGTCGATTCGGAAAGTGTCACATATCTATGTGGCCAACTGGTTCTTCTTAGCGATGATGATTATGATCACCTATTTACACGTGGTGAATAGTTTGGCTATCCCGGTGTCAATGTGGAAATCATATTCAATCTTTGCTGGTGTGCAAGATGCGATGATTCAATGGTGGTGGGGACACAACGCAGTAGGTTTCTTCCTGACAGCGGGTTTCTTAGGCATCATGTATTACTTTGTACCTAAACAAGCAAATCGCCCCGTTTATTCATACCGCTTGTCTGTCATTCACTTCTGGGGATTAACCTTTGGTTATGTCTGGCTAGGGGCTCATCATTTACAATATACAGCTCTGCCTGATTGGACTGGTTCATTAGCTGCAGCTATTTCTCTGGCGATGATTATCCCTTCATGGGGTGGCGCTATTAATGGTATGTTCACTTTAAGTGGTGCATGGGATAAATTACGTACCGATTACATTTTACGGTTCTTGATTGTATCGTTAGCATTCTATGCCATGTCAACCTTTGAAGGCCCTGTTATGGCTTCAAAAACAGTGAATGCATTATCTCATTACACTGATTGGACTATCGGTCATGTTCATGCCGGTGCCTTAGGCTGGGTAGCCATGGTTTCTATTGGTGCGATTTACCACATGGTAGAACGCATGTGGGGTACCACCATCTATTCTGTCAGGTTAGTTAATCTACACTTCTGGATGGCGACCATTGGTACTGCTGTCTATATCACCGCGATGTGGGTATCAGGCATCATGCAGGGTCTAATGTGGCGTGCGTATGATGACTACGGTAACTTGGCTTATACCTTTGTTGAATCGGTTGCTCAAATGCACCCTTATTATGCAATGCGAGCTGCTGGCGGGCTGATTTTCTTCTTAGGTGCCTGTGTGATGTTATTTAATATTACCGTAACCATTCGTAAAGCTATTGCTAATCCATCTGAAAAGATGGCTGTAGCAGCTAACATTTAAGGAGACTGGAATGTCTAATCCTAATTCAAACGAACCCATCTCCTTTCAGGAAAAACTGGAAAAAAATGTATGGGCTTTAGTGCTAGCAACAGCAATGATTGTTTCAGTGGGCGGTATTGTTGAAATCGTACCCTTGTTCTATTTGGATACGACCTTTGAAGATGTTAATCATCCAGAATATGAAGAATTATCTGGCGTGCGCCCATATACCGCATTAGAGTTAGCCGGGCGGGATATTTATCAACGTGAAGGGTGTTATTTATGTCATTCACAAATGATTCGTCCTTTCCGTGATGAGAAAGATCGTTATGGTCATTATTCACTGGCGGTTGAATCAAAATATGATCATCCATTCCAATGGGGATCTAAACGTACTGGGCCAGATATTGCTCGAGTAGGTGGCAAATATTCTGATGCTTGGCATATTCAACATTTACGTGCGCCACGTAGTGTTGTACCGGAGTCAGTGATGCCTAATTACCCCTGGTTGGATAAAGCAACCATTGATGGTGCTGGTATGGAAAAACGCTTGAAAGCAATGAAAATATTAGGCGTGCCATACTCAGATGCGGATATTAAGGCAGCAGCAGAATCTGTTGAAGGTAAAACGGAAATGCAGGCCTTGGTTTCTTACCTTCAGGTATTGGGAACTATGATTAAATTCGAACCAGGCAGAGATTATCGTGACTAAAATTCAGGAGTACTTTCATACTGACTGGAGTGCGATGACTGGCAATGACTGGTTCGGCATGATATTGACAGTGATTATCTTTGTATTAATGGTTGTTGTTTATTTTTGGGTACTTAATCCAAAAAACAAAGATAGTTTAGAGTCACATCGCACTATGCTGATGGATGATGAGGAAAACGCGGAGAAAGAAGATGGCAGATAATAAAAACAAGCCTGATCAGGTGACCGATACTGGCCACGAGTGGGATGGAATCAGGGAGTTAAATAACCCCTGTCCACGTTGGTGGTTAAATGCACTTTATTTGAGTGGTTTAATCGTTGTTGTGTATTTTGTCTTGTACCCTTCATTACCGTTGGTAAATGGTAGTACTAAAGGTTTGTTAGGTTGGACTCAGATTAAAGAGTACAAAGAAGAACTAGCAAAAGTTGAAGCGAGACGTGGACCGTTTGAAGATCAGTTGGCAGCCATGACCGTTGAAGAAATTCTAGCTGATCAGGAAATGCTTAACTATGCCATTGGTTCAAGTAAAGTACTGTTTGGTGATAACTGTGCTGCTTGTCATGGTACCGGTGGGTCGCCAGTAGAAGGTGCTGGTTATCCGATACTCGCCGATGATAACTGGTTATATGGCGGTACCATTCAGGAAATCATGATGAGTATTGCTAATGGCCGTAACGGTATGATGCCTGCTCACGCCGAACTACTTAAAGCGGAAGAGGTCGATCAACTGGTTCAGTTTGTTATTGATAGCTCAAATGGTGTGAAAAATGAAGCTGGCTTGGCTTTATATAACACTAAGGGCTGTGTTGCTTGTCACGGTGCTGATGCCAAAGGAATTAAGGCGATGGGGTCGGCGAATTTCACCGATAAAATCTGGCGTTTTTCAAGTGATGAAGATCAAATTAGACATACTATCCTTCATGGTGTGAATGCCGCTAACGATCCTAAGACTCGTATTGCGGTGATGCCTCAATGGAGTGAAAAGGTGGCCATCATGATAGAAGCTAGACAATATGCCATTGAAGAAGATGAAGATCCTAATGAGATTGATTGGGATGATGAGCTTGACGGTGACGAAGCTGAACGATTAACAGAAACAGAGATTAAAAAGTTAGCTGTTTATGTTCACCAGTTTGGTGGTGGCCAATAATTATTGATTTTCCCCCTTCTGTTATGACTGGGGCAGTCAGTTAGGAGTAGAAAAATGCAAATTGATGCTGTCGTAATTGGAACTCTTGCGAGTGTGATTATTACCATTGTAGTGGGCGCTGTGATTGGTTATAACGTGATTAAAAACATGGATAAGAAGTCTGACGTCGAATAAATTTCACTTCTTCTGTGAACTAAAAAGCCGGCATGATTGTCGGCTTTTTATTAGTTAGTGATAGATAGTATAAGATAAGGGAATGCTTATATTGTGACGATGCGGTTTTGTGAAATTGTTTCACCTCTGAGGTTTCCATAAGTGACTGAAAAACAAAACATTCCAGTTGGAAATGTTGATGATATTTATCAAGAAACACGCGACTGGCACGTCAATGCCGGCGGGATAAAAATCGTAGCAAAACGTATGGCTGGTCGTTTTCGTCGGCTTAAATGGTTCGGCATGTCAATCTGGTTAGTTCTATTTTTTGGCCCCTATTTTCGCTGGAATGGTGGTCAAGCAGTATTGCTTGATATTCCCAATCGTCAATTTAACTTCTTAGATATTACGATCTTCCCGCAAGATATCTGGATGTTATCGCTGACCTTGTTATTTTTTGCCATTTTATTGGCAGCGGTAACCAGTGTTGCCGGCCGTGTTTTTTGTGGCTATTTTTGTTTTCAAACTGTGTGGACGGATGTCTATACTTTTATTGAAACTAAGCTAGAAGGGAACACTCCACAGAAAGCATTAAAATTTAAAAATTCGCCATGGACACTGAATAAAACAGTACGYGTTGTGTCAAAACACAGCTTGTGGTTGGCTATTGCAGTATTGACGGGGGTCTCGTTTACMGCCTGGTTCACCGATGCCTTTCAGCTTTGGCAWGACTATTTAACCYTACAAGCTGCGATGCCCGCGTGGGTAGTGTTAGGCATGTTTACYGGGRGRACGTATCTTTTTGCCGGTTTTATGCGTGAGCAAGTTTGCTTTTGGTTATGTCCCTATGCACGCCTACAAGGTGTCATGTATGATCAGGATACCGTTCTGCCTTCGTATGATGCCGAGCGTGGCGAGCCACGAGGCAAGGTTAAAAAAGGTCAGCTAGACGCGGATAAAGGCAGCTGCATAGATTGCAATGTTTGTGTCGCTGTATGTCCGACAGGAATTGATATACGAAAAGGCCAACAAGAAGGTTGTATCACTTGCGGCATATGCATTGATGCCTGTGACAGTATTATGGAGAAAACCCATCAACCTCATGGTTTAATTCGATATGCCTCATATAAAGAGTTACATCATAATGTTGATATTGCTACATGGTATAAACGTCCGCGGGTTATTATTTACAGCCTAATATTACTGACAGCTTTATCAGGTGTTATTTATGGGTTTATAAATTTATCACCAACAGAATTTAAAGTTATTCATCAACGGCAGCCGTTATTTGTTCGCCTGAGCGATGGTTCGATTCAAAATAAATACACCTTAAAGTTACTMAATAAAACCAAAGAGCCGTTACAAATTCAATACAGTATTAAAGGSTTAGAGGGGGCRACACTGCACGGTWTGAATGATGTTTTAACGATTGAWCCGGGTAAGGTGATTCCTATTACTGTCTTAGTTCGCGTTCCRYTAGAMAARCTAAATAAGGGTATCGCGCCAATCATTTTTACCGGCGAAGTTATCTCTAATCCCAGCCTTTCGATTAATTATAAGAGTATGTTTATCGGACCCAAATAGGGTCAAGATAAGTAGGATAATAAAATATGAATATTTCTCAAAAGAATCCACAAGCATTAAAAAACCCTTGGGTATTAGGGTTGCTGGCATTTTTGGCGACGTTTTTAACGGCGAACGGCATTTTCATTTATCTGGCATTTTCGTCGCCGCCAAATTTGGTCGTCGAAGATTTTTATGAACGTGGTGAAGCCTATGAGCAGACTCAAAAACGCATAGAACAAGAAAAGTCGTTGGGTTGGACAGGTTTGATATTGGCACCTACAAAAACTCGGGTAAACCAAAGTCAAAATTACGAAATATTACTGCAGGGGAAAAACTCAGTCGGCCTTGATTTGGACTCTGTAACCATCCATGCCTACCGTCCATCAGATGCACGTGCAGACTTTTCAGTGGAAATGACGAAGAAACAAGCGGGTGTTTATACTGTCGATATCAGTTTTGGTTTACCTGGAATATGGGATCTCATCGTTGAAGCGAAACGGGGTGAGCAAGAATTTTTGACTACAAAACGTATCACTATTTCTCCTTAATACTAGGCTAGCATCCATCAAATTAATAATTGGCTGAAGTAGGTTATTTTGTCTGAAAGCTGTTACCACTGTAGTTTACCTAATGATGAGGCTGAGATTTTTAGCAGTTCATTGGCGGGCGTTGAACGTGAGTTTTGTTGTTTTGCATGCCAAACTGTTTGTCAGACTATTTATGMTGCTGGCCWRCAGAGTTTTTATCTAAGGACACCAGCCGGTGAAACATTAAGCCCACCGGCTGCAATACCGGCRGARTTAGCTTCCTATGATTCTGATGAAGTTCAGGTKGATTATGTTGATACGCTTGACGATGAGCGGACCATTAATTTACTGATYGATGGCATACACTGCGCTGCATGTGTTTGGTTAATTGAGCGCACCTTAGCCAAGGTGAATGGYGTTATATCAGCAGAAGTAAATTTAACCGCTAAACGTYTACGTTTACGGTGGAATAATCAACACACTACATTATCTGCACTATTACAGTGCGTGGGCAAAGTAGGTTACTCAGCGGTCCCCTTTGACCCTGACACTGCAGAAGGAGCCTTAGCTCGCCTGCACCGAGGCTTATTGTATCGCATGGCCTTTGCTGGTTTTGCGATGATGAATTTGATGTGGGTTTCCATTGCGTTGTATTCCGGTGCGGACCAAGGTGAGTTTCGCAACTGGTTTCAGTGGATAGGATTTATAATTGCCACTCCCACCTTACTTTATGCTGGTTATCCTTTTTTGCGAAATGCTGTGTTAGGTTTATGGCACCGTTATTTAACGATGGATCTGCCGATAGCGATAGGTGCCATCGCTACCTATAGTTACTCAACGTACATCACAGTTATAAACCCGGTTCATGGCGATGTGTATTTTGATACGGTGGTTAATTTTTTGTTTGTCATACTTGTCGGGCGTTATCTAGAAGCGTTATCAAAGAAACAAGCCTTATCAGCAACCAGCCGCTTATTAGAGATGCAACCCAAATTGGCAACAGTAATTACAGATAGTGGCAATAAAATCCTCCCGCTACGATCAGTTGTTATTGGTGATTTAGTCTTAGTTAAGCCCGGTGAAAATGTCCCAGTAGATGGGAGCATAGTGGAAGGGCAAAGTGCCATCGATGAATCTATGCTGACTGGCGAATCAATACCCGTCGTTAAAACCTTAGGAGATAAGGTGGTGGCAGGTAGCCTTAATGGTGAAGGTGCTTTTACTGTCAAAGCTGAACATATATTAAGAAATACGGCTTTAGCGAAAATTGTGACGTTGATGGAAGATGCGCAAGCATCTAAAGCGCCCATTCAGTCACTTACCGATAAAGTGGTTCCTTGGTTTGTATTAATTACCTTAACACTAGCAACGATCACCTTTTTCTATTGGTATCAGTCTGATTTTGAAATTGCATTATTGGCGGCCACATCGGTATTAATCATTACTTGCCCTTGTGCTTTTGGTTTGGCAACACCGATGTCTGTGGCGGTGGCTACCGGTGTAGGCGCTAGTCGAGGGATTTTAGTGAAGCAGGGGGCCGCGCTGGAACTACTATCACAGGTGACTCATATAGTATTTGATAAGACGGGCACCTTAACGCAAGGTCAATTACAGGTGGTGAATATGGAGTCATTTTCTGAACTGTCGCCAAATGACTTACTGATCTTAGCGGCATCTGTTGAGCAATACTCAGAACATAGTGTAGCCAAGGCGGTATACCAAGCAGCGATAGAGAAACAACTCGATCTACTCCCGCTAACGGATTTTATTTCATCACCTGGTGAAGGGGTAACGGCGACGGTAGCAGGCAAGCAGGTATTAGTCGGTACGCAGGCATGGATGGTAAAACATGAGATAAAAGGAAAACAGCAACAGCAAGCTCAAATCGATAAACTAGAACAACAAGGTGTGAGCTGTGTCTTTGTTGCTATTGATGGCGAACTCTCAGGACTCATTGGTTTAATGGATGAACTTC
>NVRG01000051.1 GCA_002400805.1 Gammaproteobacteria bacterium | reverse complement strand
TCTATGGTTGCTTGGTCAAGACCATCGACACGAAAATCATGGAATTGAAAAGGCACATCGTTAGCTTCTAGCCAACGACGTGCTTTTTTCACTGTATCGCAGTTTTTGATGCCATATAGGATCATGTTAAATTTCGTTTCGATATATAAGATGTATATTCATGAAGATTTTTATTCGAGGGCAAGGCGAATGATTTTCGAGAACCGGAATGTATTGAAATACATGAGGGTCGAAGAAAATCATTCAACGCTGCCATCGGATAAAAAGACCATTAATATTTAGATATCACGTAATAATTCGTTAATACCAACTTTACCTAAAGTCTTAGCATCAACTTGTTTTACGATAACTGCACAGTACAAGCTGTATGTACCATCTTTAGAAGGTAAGTTACCAGAAACAACAACAGAACCTGCTGGGATACGGCCGTAAGTGATTTCACCGGTCATGCGGTTGAAGATCTTAGTGCTTTGACCAATGTAAACACCCATTGAAATCACAGCGCCTTCTTCAACAATCACACCTTCAACTACTTCAGAGCGTGCACCAATAGAACAGTTATCTTCAATGATGGTTGGGCCCGCTTGTAATGGTTCTAATACACCGCCGATGCCTACACCACCAGAAAGGTGAACGTTTTTACCGATTTGAGCACATGAACCTACGGTTGCCCAGGTATCTACCATGGTGCCTGAATCGACATAGGCGCCGATGTTAACGTATGAAGGCATCAATACCACGCCTGATGCGATATAAGAACCGCGACGAACATTAGCGGGTGGAACAACACGGACACCGGCTTTGTTGAAGTCGTCTTCATTGAAGCTGGCAAATTTAGGATCAACTTTATCGTAAAAGTTAGTTTCACCGCCGGGCATAATTTTATTTTCATTTAGACGGAATGACAGTAATACCGCTTTTTTCAACCATTCGTTAACGACCCAGTCGCCGTCTTTCTTTTCAGCAACACGGGCAGAGCCGTTATCAAGCATGCCTAATGCTTCATTGACTGCATTGCGGACGTTGGCATCAGCATTGGCTGGGGTAATGTCAGCACGACGCTCAAATGCATCTTCAATTATTTGTTGAATATCGCTCATGGGGTTCTCCATTAATTTTCTAAAGTTTCAATAAGTGTTCGAATTCGGTAGGCAGCATCAATGCATTCATCCAATGGCGGCACTAAGGCCATGCGAATGCGGTTGCTGCCAGGATTGCCATTGCCCGTATCTCGCGCTAAATAACTGCCAGGTAAGACGGTGACGTTATGTTCGGCAAATAATTTCTGGGCAAACTCGGTCTCGGAAATAGGTGTTTCTGCCCAAAGATAAAAACCGGCTTGTGGTATTTTTACATTCATTACCGGTGACAAWATACTTAAKACAGCAGCAAATTTTTCTCGATACAAACTACGGTTTTTAAGCACATGACTCTCATCTTGCCAAGCYACGATGGATGCCGATTGTGTAGCGGGGGGCATYGCACTGCCATGGTAWGTGCGGTAACGCAAAAAGTCTTTCAAMAYTTTGCCATCACCGGCAACAAAACCGGAACGTAGGCCGGGTGCATTAGATCGTTTCGATAAACTATGAAAGACCACACATCGACTTGAATCCTGATAACCAGCTGCGACAGCGGCTTGTAGCAAACCTATAGGTGGATTGACATCGTCAAAAAATATTTCGGAATAACATTCATCTGATGCAATGATGAAATCATGTTTATGTGCCAGCTCAATCAATTTAGTTAATGTAGCTTGGTCAATCACTGCACCGGTCGGATTGCCGGGACTGCATAAATAAATCAGCTGACAACGATCCCAGATATCAGCAGTAACCGAATCAAAATCAGGGATAAAGTTATTGTCAGCATCGCAGTTTAAAAAATAGGGTTCTGCCCCTGCCAAAATCGCTGCACCTTCATAGATTTGGTAGAAGGGGTTGGGCATGAGTACCAATGGTGCGGGTTGTTTGCGATCGATGACGGTTTGGGCAAAAGCAAACAAAGCTTCACGGGTGCCATTAACTGGGATGACTTGGCTGGCGGGGTCTATGTGACCGTTTAACTGGAAGCGGGTATTTAACCAATCAGCAATGGCTTGACGTAGTTCGATGACTCCAGCAGTAGTGGGATAACTGGATAGGCCATGCAGATGTTCAATCACCGCCTCAGTAATAAAGCGGGGTGTGGGATGTTTAGGTTCACCAATGGACAATGCAATATGTGTTTTGTCTGCTGGAGGTTGACAACCATGTTTGAGTTTAGCCAGTTTTTCAAACGGGTAGGGATGCAGTTTGGCTAAATCAGGGTTCATTATTAAGTAATTGTAATCAAAATCTGATCATTATAACGGTTTGGAGGCACTCTAGCGATGTTTCCTTAAGCGTTAATTTTGTGATGTAKTTCACAYTTTTGTCWRAACTGACTAGAAGTAACAAATTAAGTATGGGARTATTACGCGCGCTTTAKAACTGAAATGAAATCCCACAAAATGATTGAAATTAAGTTACCAAAAAKATTGATTAAGCAAGTTGATGARCATGTATTACAAACAGAGTTAACCACTGAGCAACAAATTGAAAACTGGATAAAGTTAGGCATGATGGCAGAAGAGCATCCTGAGTTAACCTTATCTTTTGTGAGGGAGCTGGTGCAAGTCACAAAATAACTCGGCTCATGCGCAGCCAAATCATGGTATAAACGCAGCCATGATAAATCGATATATGTCCGACCAAAACCTTGCCGTAGCCAGTTTGTTATTTTCCGCCAGTATGTGGGGCCTGATTTGGTACCCGTTAAGATTACTGGATGGTGCCGGSATGTCTGCAGTGTGGAGCTCACTGGTGATGTATRTCGCCGCTGCCATATTGGCCGTACCGGTATTATTTCGGCAATATAAATTAATACCTGAACACTTTTGGCAATTAATGCTTTTAGCKTTGGCTGCCGGTGTAACCAATGTGGCGTTTGTCGTGGCTTTGATTGAAGGTGAAGTCATGCGGGTGATGTTATTGTTTTATTTATCACCGYTGTGGACAGTGATCCTCGGCCGCTGGTGGTTAGGTGARCGTTTATCACACGCKGCCATGCTGTTGTTTGCAGTGGCGATGGGYGGCTCACTGGTAATGTTATGGAATCCTCAAATAGGTTGGCCTTGGCCKCATGGTTTGGCSGATTGGTTAGCCTTAATCGGCAGYATTGCTTTTTCCATCAATAATGTCTTAGCCAGAAAACTAGCCTCAGTTCCCATGGGATTGAAAACAGGCGTGGTGTGGTGGGGCGTGGTCGCGGTTTCATTAGTCGTATTGTTATGGCAGCAAACCCCRGTACCCAATGTTGAATTTAGCGTATGGATCGGTGCTTGGATGTTAGGTTGGYTGGGCATCGTCGCCATGACGATTTCTGTGCTCTATGGTGTGGCTAAAATGCCTGTTTACCGTTCAGCCGTTATTATGTTATTTGAGTTAGTGGTGGCTGCMATTGCCGCATGGTGGTTAACGGATGAGGCCATGTCGATGCAAGAGTGGTTTGGCGGCGTACTTATTGTAACTGCGGCTTACGGTGTGGCTCACATCACCGTCAATGATGAACACTAAACWAACATWMTATTTTCTGATTATTAGCTGAAGGATACAAGGTGATTAAATCGATAGCTCATGCCAGCTTTTTGGTGGCAGACGTTAAAACTTCGYTGAAGTTTTATTGTGAGGTCTTACAGATCCCACAAAATATGGCACGTCCTAACTTCCCCTTTGATGGTGCGTGGCTGGAATTGGGTGACAGTGGTCAGCAGTTACATTTAATGCAATTACCCAATCCAGATTCTAAGGAAGGTCGACCAGAACATGGCGGTAAAGATAAACATATTGCTTTGGTTGTTGAAGATGTTGAAGCGGTAGCCACTCGTCTTGAAKCTGCAGGCGTATTAATTTCAAGAAGCAAATCTGGACGCCCCGCTTTTTTCTGTCGAGATCCYGATGGTAATGCGCTTGAGTTTGCAGAAGATTTCTCTRTCTTCAAACTTTAATTTTCATGGGYGTTTCAAGCTWTCAACAACTTACAGAGTTACTCACATTTTCTGTGGATAACTCTGTGGTTAACTCKCTATAAAATAGCTAAGTCATTATTCTGTAATAAACATAGTCAAATTGGTYAAAAAAYARCCACWATAAAAACRCCWTAAAAAACAGTRTGTTRCGRGTATYTTTATTGTGATCAATRACTTAGCGAGCTTACTTGTCATCSWTATTAACTAGTGAAGCTAAAAGTGCATAACTTTTAGCTTMTCAACTAGCTAACAGCCTAGTTAAAACGTTTTAAKCWRAYTCAGTATCACAGTTTYTTCAGGCGGTTAACTATTGAGTTTTAACCTTCTCGGGCTAAGGGAGGGTAGGCATTATCATTAAATGTAGTGTCTTCTTTTCCGRTCGGCGCTATTCGATGTAATTCCAAATCTTTGAAATTAAATAGATCGTTGTCAGCTAATTGGGATGGCGAAATGTTTTGTAAACTACGGAATATATTTTCGATACGTCCTGGGTGTTGTTTGTCCCAGCCTTGTAACATTTCCTTGATCACTTGCCGTTGTAAGTTTTCTTGCGAACCGCATAAATTACACGGAATGATAGGGAAGTTTTGCCACTGTGCATAACGTTCAATATCAGATTCTCGGCTATAACTTAAAGGTCGRATGACGATGTTAGTTTTATCATCACTTAATAGTTTGGGTGGCATRGCTTTGACTTTGCYGCCATAAAACATATTAAGAAATGCAGYTTCAATAATGTCATCACGATGATGGCCAAGTGCAATTTTAGTAATGCCATTTTCACGGGCATAACCATATAAGGTACCACGTCGAAGACGTGAACAGATACCGCAGGTGGTTTTTCCTTCAGGCACTATTTCCTTAACAATACTGTAGGTATCTTTTTCGATAATGTGGAAAGGCACCCCAACGGACTCGAGATATTCGGGCAAGATATGTTCGGGGAATCCGGGTTGTTTCTGATCGAGATTAACAGCAATAATTTCAAAATCAATCGGAGCATGTTGCTGCAAGTTCATCAAAATATCGAGCATGGTATAGCTGTCTTTACCACCCGATAAGCAAACCATGATCTTGTCGCCATCTTGAATCATATTGTAGTCAGCAATAGCCTGACCAACTTGACGGCGTAAACGTTTTTTTAATTTATTAAATTCACGTGTTTTTTTGGCGAGAGGTGTTAGATCTGACATTTAGATTAAGCCTGAAAAGGGTTGTACGGTAACGACAGTGTTGGCAGCTACACCATCACATTGTTCTTCTAACAAAATAAAACAATTGGCCATGCTCATTGAACGCAATATTCCCGAGCCTTGTTCACCGGTGATTTTGACTTTAGTTTGTCCCTGTTCATCTTCAAACAAAATACCACGTTGGTATTCAAAACGACCGGGCCGCTTTCTAATGGCATCGGTGCAAATCACTTGTTGTGTTGTGTTGACCTGAGTAGCCTCACCCATGAGTTTACGCAGTGCAGGGGTGACAAATTGATAGAAGGTGACCATCACGGATACGGGGTTACCGGGCAGGCCAAAAAATAAAGCTTGGTTTATTTGGCCAAAGGCAAGTGGCCTTCCAGGTTTCATGGCGATTTTCCAGAAATCAACTTGGCCGAGCTCTGCTAATAGCTCCTTAACATAGTCAGCATCGCCGACAGATACACCACCGGTAGTAATAATGACATCGGCATGTTCGGATGCCTCTATAAGAGCCTGACGTAATGGCGCTTTCTGATCAGGAATGACACCCATATCCAGCATATCGATACCAAGGCGCTTTAGCATGCCATACAGTGTGTAACGATTACTGTCGTATATGTCTCCTGCTTCGAGTGTTTCACCGATAGATTTTAGTTCGTCACCCGTTGAAAAAAAAGCGACGCGTAAGCGACGTTTTACATTGACCTCACCGATCCCTAAGGAGGCAATCAAGCCCAAATCCACAGGCATAAGGCGACGGCCTGCATCAAGAACGGTGGCTCCCGCTTTGATATCTTCACCCGCATAGCGAACATGCTGTCCTTGCCGATGTTTGCCATGGATGGTTATGACATTGTCGTTAGACTCGACCTGTTCTTGCATAATAATAGTGTCACAGTCATCGGGGAGAACAGCCCCAGTCATAATTCGAATGCATTCGCCAGCGCCTACCTTGCCTTTAAACGGGTGGCCAGCAAAGGCAGTACCAATTTGCCTTAAGCTAAAACCATCGCCATTGATATCACTACTTCTTATCGCATAACCATCCATTGCCGAGTTATTGTGGGCGGGCACATTCATTGGAGAGACAATATCTTGGTGTAAAACACGGTCTAATGCATCACGTAAAGGACAAAGATGCCAAGCAGTTAATGTTGAGACCAACTTTGCTATACGTTGGCTTGCAGCATCGATACTAAGTCTATTTTTATCTTCAGGATCCGCACAACTGGGTTGGGGAGTAAATTCAGCCATTGTTAGGTCTTCCAATTTTCAATATGGTGTTGAATAAAGTCGATCATCGCCTCGGCATCATTCAAATCAAGCTGCGTGATAGGCGTTGTTAGAGTGAGGAGTTCATCGCTGGCAATGGCAATGATATTGGCATCGTCAGGATGTAATAATGGTTTGCCTAAACTTGGGCGATGTAACTCTATTTTGGGAATTGCTTCCTGCTTAAAACCTTCCACTAAGATAAGGTCTAAGTTTTTGTTATCTAATCGAGGCAATAGCTCAGCAAGGCGAGGCTCATCGAGTGTAGAAGGTTGGGTTTCCATTAAAGCCATTAAGTTCGAGGAAGCAATGAGCATTTGCTTGGCGCCGGCTTTCCTCAACTCGTAGCTGTCTTTACCCGGCTTGTCGATATCAAACTTGTGGTGAGCGTGTTTGATTACGGCTACATTCAAGCCTTGTTGATTAAGCAATGGCAACAACTGTTTTAATAAGGTGGTCTTGCCGGTACCACTGAAGGCTGAAAAGCCTAATAATGGAACGGCTGATTTCAACTGTATGTCGGATGCAGCAAGATCTTCAGGACGATTAAAGTTTAAAAAGGTTTCAGGCTGGTCGGAAAAATCAACAACCGTCAGTTTATGCCGCTGAAACCATAAATCAATTTTTCGATCGCCTTGTAATAAATACGCTTGTAAATCATCTTGCATATGACATGGAATTAGGCTGAATACAGGTTGCAGACGTTGGCCATCAAAAGCCACCGCGATATCGGCGTTAGGGGATAGTAATAAGCTTTCCATCAAACGCTGCCGAAGTTGTGCTGATATGGATGGGCAATCACACGGTGAGGTAAGAATATAGTCGGTATCGGCAGACTGCATGGCACTGAGCATGCCAGCCAAAGGACCACAAAAACCATCGATAGTGTCGCTAATGACGGGATAACCAAAAGATTGATAACGGTCAATGTTTCGGTTGGCATTAATCACTAAACTATCGACTTGTGATGCTAAGGCGTCAATAGCATAACGAATCAAGGGTTGTTGGTGAAATAGGATTAATCCTTTATCTTCGCCACCCATGCGGCGGGCTTGACCACCGGCTAAGATTACACCGGTGATTGAGGGAGTAGGGGATGTAATCATGGTGATTCGCTGTTATGCTCTTTGTTATAAATGTGGAGGTTTACCATGTATAAAATATGGCTTTTGGGCCTTATTATACTGCTAAATACATCATTGGTTTGGGCTGATGAGTTGAAGATCGTGGTGGTTGGCTTGTTCACTGGTCAAGCCGTTGTTGAAATCAACCACAAACAGCGTTTGCTCAAAGTTGGAAAAACCAGTCCTGAAGGTGTGACCTTAATCTCTGCGACTAGCCAAAGTGCCGTACTTGAGATTGATGGCGAACAAAAGAAATATTTATTAGGCTCCCATATCGGTGGCAATTTCAGCCCTCCTCCAGCCCTACCGGTAGTCAGTTTGTGGCCAACCAATGGCATGTATATAACACCGGGCTCAGTCAATGGCTATAGTGTTGATTTCTTGGTTGATACAGGTGCTT
>NVRG01000050.1 GCA_002400805.1 Gammaproteobacteria bacterium | reverse complement strand
CGACTTAGCTAAACATTGGGATGGTTTAGACACCATTGTACATTCCGTCGGTTTTGCACCGCGCGAACAACTACAAGGTAGCTATGTTGATAGTGTAACGCGAGAAGGCTTTGCCATTTCACATGATATCAGTGCTTATAGTTTTGTTGCGCTAGCAAAAGCCGGAAAAGAAATGATGGCTGGACGAAATGGATCGTTATTAACGTTGAGTTATTTGGGCGCAGAACGTGCAATTGATAACTACAATGTAATGGGGGTGGCTAAAGCAAGCTTAGAAGCCAATGTCCGTTATATGGCTTATTCTCTAGGTGAAGAAGGCACTCGTGTTAATGCTATTTCAGCTGGWGCTATCAAAACCTTGGCTTCTGCCGGTATCGGTAATTTTGGCAAAATGTTRGCTTATGGAGAACGTAATGCACCATTACGTCGCAATGTAACTATCGAGGAAGTRGGCAATGTGGCTGCCTTTATGTGTTCAGATCTTGCTTCTGGCATCACCGGTGAAATTACATACGTTGATGCSGGTTACAACATCGTWGGCATHGGRGATAARTAAAGCTTACTGYTTGGTTAAYATTCATAGGGYATTTCAKGCCCTATTTATTTCTGCTTTTTTNAATTTCAGCCGCCAGTTCTCRCTGAAAGTCTCTCCAATACACTCAGTGAGAGMTATAGAGATTTTTAGGCAGTAATAGTKATTAACTTATTTCATAAAAAAAGGCGCTATAAGCGCCTTTTTTNTNGTCCTTTGWTAGAGAAWCTAATTAAAGGTTTTTACTAAAAAYCTCAATGTTAGCYTCAGCTCTAAGGCTGTCTATAAAGGCTTGTAATTCACTTTCTCCATTGAKCCTAGCTAGCTGAGCTCTTAATCCATTTCGTTCTTCTAATGARGCATCRGCTGGGTTGCCAGCATGTACGCCTTCAACCTTAATAACAATATAGTTACCGTTAGTGGCAGTAAAACCGGAATATTGGGGCTCACTTGTCGGTTTTTCCATAGAAAAAGCACGTTCCAAAACTTGAGCACTCACTTCTTTATCAGTTCGACTATAAGTTTGGCTTGTATGCCAATTATTTTCAGCAAATACGGAGTCAGCTGTTGCACCAGATTTTAACTGGCTCATGATAGCTTCACCTTGTTCACGTGCTATAGCACTGGCTTGTTCAAACCGCAGTGATTCTTTAATTGCAGGCGCCATTGATTCATAGGGTAAATAACTCGCTGCAACGTATTTCTTTTTATGGATAACGACTAAGTGTGATTTAGACAGTTCAATAACAGCACTATTTAAATCATTGACTAATACATCTTCACTAAAAGCGACGTTGACAACTTTTTTATTACTTAGAATTTCAGCTCCYCCATCACGAGTAAACTCAACCGTTGTTTTTATTTCAAGCKCTAACTCTTCAGCAGAMACATCCAAGTTTTCAGGATTTTCATAACTAAGATCRGCCAACTGCTCTGCTTTGTCATAGAATAAATCTTCTGCTTGCTGATAACGATACAATGATTCTACTTGTTCGCGCACATCAGCAAATGTCTGTTTCTCTATTTGRATGTCAGTTAATTTGATTAGGTGGTAACCAAACTCTGTTTTAACARGATCCGTGACGTCGCCCACATTTTGCAATGCAAATGCAGCATCTTCAAATATACTGTCCATCTGGCCACGTTGAATGAATTCCAAATCTCCACCTTGCTGAGCAGAACCACTATCTTGTGATAGTKCTTCAGCGACAACTGCAAAGTCTTCACCAGCATCTAAGCGTTGTTTAACMGCAGTGATTGTYGTCAGCGCAGTCTCGTCTTCACCTTCTATCAAAATGTGGCTTACACGGCGYTGTTTAGGCCCCACAAATCGRTCCTCATTGTCAGCATAAAACTGCTTTAAAGCATCTTCAYCAATGTCTACATTACTTTTAAGCTGATCGATAGACAGCTCAATGTAGTCCACCACTACACGTTCAGGTGCTAAATAATTATCTTGATGCGTGTCAAAATATTGTTTTACATCCTCATCCGCAATGTCAACGGCCCCAAGCTGTTCCTGGGCAAAAATGACACCATAAGCAACATCACGAGATTGTTTCTCTAGTTGAAGAATATTATCTAAATTTGATGTTGTTAACGCTGATGTTTGTTGAATATTACTGATCAATTCCTGAGTCAACAAATCACTACGTAAGTCAACCTCATAACGTGCTGGGCTTAAACCAACACGTGCTAAGACCAAACCATAATATTCGCTATCAAAGCGACCATCTTTCTGAAACGCAGGTGTAGACTGAATGATTTGGGACAAGGCTACATCACTTATCGTTTGCCCAAGTGAAAAACTTGATGATAACAATAGTTTTTGTTCTATCAAACCATTTAATACACTGCGCTTAATCTCTATGCCATCAAAGAGATCAGGATCAAATTTTTCACCCATCCTCGATCGCATTTGTTCACGATATTGCTGCATTGCTTGTTGAAATTCAGCTTGTGAAATTGATGCATCATTGATAGACGCAACGGCTACCTCTGGTGGACCACCTAAATAGGAATTAATCCCCCATAACGCAAAGGGAATACTGATTAATCCAACAATAAACCAAGCTAGCCAACCTTGAGCTCGTTCACGAATGAAATGCAACATAGAAGAGAACCTTCAAGAAAAATGTTGTTAAAGTTAACACATAAAAATCATGCAAAAAAAAAGGCGCATTTAATGCGCCTTCTTAGTGTTTTTGGCGGAGCGGACGGGACTCGAACCCGCGACCTCCGGCGTGACAGGCCAGCATTCTAACCAGCTGAACTACCGCTCCTAATTCTCTTGGTGGGTGCTGAGGGGATCGAACCCCCGACCCTCGCCTTGTAAGGGCGATGCTCTCCCAGCTGAGCTAAGCACCCCAAGAAAAAAAACTAGTTTACAGCATCCTTTAAAGCTTTGCCAGCCTTAAATGCAGGAATTTTTGCAGCTGCAATTTGAATTTCTTCGCCTGTACGAGGGTTACGACCTGTACGTGCTGCACGGTCACGTACAGAGAACGTACCAAAGCCAACCAAAGTAACTTGATCACCACTACTTAGTGCTCCAGTAACCGCAGAAGTTACACCATCAACAGCTAACGCCGCTTTCGCTTTCGAAATATCTGCAGCCGCAGCTACAGCATCAATCAGTTCAGATTTATTCACAGCTTAATTCCTCATCATCTCATTAATATAATTGTTATATCCCAATAGCCATACARTAYCAGCCCCATTCCTATTGGTTGTGTGTATMTAACTACAGCAAAAACAGTGTGTCAAGCCAGATMTGACTCTTAATCCAAAATAGGTCACTCTTTTAGTCKATCTATATACTGAACWAAACGACGAGGASTTATTTTAATACCAAAAATGATTGGCAATTGTTTARYTACTCTCAGTTTCTAACCAAGCTCGAGTAAGCGAAACAAATTGTTCAACAGACACCGTTTCTGGTCTCTGTTCAGGGTCGATTCCTACTGCAAGCAAATTATCCGTAGAAACCATATTTTTCAATGCGTTAGCCATTGTTTTTCTTCTTTTCGTAAAGGCCTTTGTCACCAGTTTAGTCAATGCATCAAGATCTATACTTCCACCAACTCGATTTGTATGGGGACGCAAATAAACAATCGCTGATTCAACTTTTGGTATAGGGTCGAATGCTTCAGGCGGAACTATAAACAGCAGTTCAGTTTGACATTGATGTTGTAGCATAATACTTAAGCGACCATAACGCTTGCTACCCGGTTGCGCACAGATCCGTTCTACAACTTCCCTCTGCAGCATAAAACACATGTCATCAATACATTTGGATTGTGCTAATAAATGGAATAATAACGGTGTCGTAATGTTATAGGGTAAGTTGCCTATGACACGCAGTTTTTCTTGTTGTTTGACTAAGCTTTGATAGTCAAAACGTAGCGCATCTGCTTGATGTATATTCACGTTATCAAATGATGTTAAGCGGGCTTGTAATATTGGAATCAAATCACGATCAAGCTCAACCACATCTAGATACTCACAGGATTCTACCAGCTGCAATGTTAATGCGCCTCGGCCCGGACCTATTTCGACTACATGCTCAGTTGCTTGTGCATCAAAAGCAGTAATAATGTCATCGATCACACCCTGATCGTGTAAAAAGTTTTGTCCAAAGCGCTTACGTGCTCTGGGATAAAGTTTATTGTCGCTCATTAACTGTGTTGACTCTTTTTCATGGTTATCGCCATATCGATTGCGGCTTGCAAACTGGTGATGGTGGCCTTGCCGGTTCCGGCTAAATCAAGTGCTGTTCCATGATCAACGGAAGTACGAATAAAAGGCAGTCCCAATGTCACATTAACCGCTTTACCGAAACCGCGATATTTTAAAACGGGTAGGCCCTGATCATGATACATCGCTAATACAATATCAAAATTCGTCAGTTTATCTTCAACAAATACGGTATCTGCAGGCCACGGTCCAGATACCATCAGTCCTTGTTGCGATAGACGTTCAATAACCGGCGCTATAACGTCGATTTCTTCTCGGCCTAGATGTCCGCCCTCACCTGCATGAGGATTAAGACCACAAACGGCAATTCGTGGACGATCAATACCAAATTGTTGCTGCAGGGCAGCATGAATAATCTCAATCACCTTGGTTAAGCTAGGTTGGGTAATAGCCTGACTGACTTCTATCAGCGGTAAATGGGTAGTCGCCAAGGCAACACGTAAATCTTGTGTTGCTAACATCATCACCACTTGTTCTGTATCTGAACCGTCAGCAAAAAACTCGGTATGACCRGTAAAGTTAACCTTGGCATCATTGATCACACCYTTATGTACCGGTGCAGTAACGACAGCATCAAAGTTGTCAGCTAAACACTCATCCAARGCATATTGTAACGTCTGTAACACATAGTGGGCATTTTGCTTGTTKAGTATGCCAGCTTGCGCTGWGACAGCTAATTCAATTGGTTTGTAKCGTAGTGTGCCTTTAGCTGGAATACTCGCYGGYAACGACAGGTTGGCTTCTTCTAGAATGATAGGTAAGYCTAATARCTGTGCCCGCTGTTGTAATAACWGTGGATCGGCAATMACAATYAAKTCACATTGTTGTTGRTGTTGTGCTAAYTGAATACAAAGATCRGGGCCKATGCCTGCWGGTTCACCKGCAGTCAGCGCTATACGAGGACAGTTGCTCAAAATTCACGATACTCAACATAKGCTTCATCACGCATTTCACGTAACCARCTTTCCATATCTTCAGAAATTTTACGCTGGCGTATTTGAGCTCGAGCTTTATTTCGCTTGAATTCTTCAGCCATATTCTGCTCRCGACGTTCAAAMACTTTTATCAAATGCCAACCGAACCGGCTTTTAAATACGTCACTCACCTCACCATCGGCTAATGCATCCATTTTTTCTTCAAATTCAGACACCATGACGCCAGGACTTGCCCATCCGAGACTGCCCCCTTCAATCGCCGAACCCGTATCGTCGGAATGGGCACGGGCTAATTCGGCAAAATCAGCACCATTTAAAACTCGCTCCCGCAATTGCTGCAACCGTGACTCAGCATCATTGTCCGTGGTTAATTCATTTGTTTTCAGTAGTATATGGCTGGCCAAAGTTTGCTTAACCATATGTGATTCTTCGCTTTTCTTTTCAGCTAACTTCACCAAATGGAAACCGCTGCCACTGCGAATCAATTCACTCACTTGACCTTCAACTAGATCAGGTACCACCTTGGCAAACAACGAAGGTAACTCACCCTGTTTTCGCCAGCCTAAATCACCACCTTCTAGTGCATTTTGCCCATCTGAATAACCGGCAGCCACTTCTGAGAAATTGGCGCCGCTATCTAACAATTCTTGTACTTTATCAAATTTTACCTGCGCTTCTTGAATCTGTTCTGGTGCAGCCGCTTCAGGCATACTTATCAAGATATGTAACAAGTGATACACCGTCTCCACTCCACCTTGAGAGATCTGTGTCGCGAGGAAATTATCAATTTCACGATCTGACACAATAACGCGATCCTCCACCTGACTTTTACGTAAGCGAGAAATGATCATTTCTTCACGAATCGACTCACGAAAGTCTGAAAAATCAAATTTATCTTTYTCTAACACATCACGAAATTCACGTAAGCTAAGGCCATTATTATCCGCAATCTGACGTAATGCAGCATTMAGMGCATCATCGCCTACTCGAATACCAACCCTATCGGCTTTTTGCACTTGGATACGCTGAATTAAAAGTCGTTCCAGCACTTGTTTACGCATAATATCTGATGGAGGTATGACCGCATCACGCTGACGTAGCTGATCTCGCACCGTGCGTTCCATCTCCACCAGTTCACTTTCTAATATGACTTCGTCATTGACCACGGCAATAATGCGATCTAGAGGCAATGCAAATACAGAATTAACCATCAACAAACTAATAAACAAAAATCTAATCATGAAAAATCCAACACTAAATCGCTATGTATACGCACTTGAAAAATAATACGTTACATTAAGAATAAATGATAAAAAGTAAATTACAACTTCCGAGGTATCGATATTGTCATTTGTGACAGCGCTTACCCTCAACAAGTTCTACTGAAATACGTTATATGCCATAGCCTAAGATACTACGCTCTAATAACTTTTCTGTTTTTTGGCCGAAATTACCTAGGCCTTTCAATTCTATCTGGAAGAAAACAGCAAGGTTACGATCATCATCGGTGACATCATTGACATAATCTCTAACAACTAAGCGCGTAGCCCAACAACAGCTTTCATATTCAATACCACCTAAGACTTCAAGGGTAGTGCTATCTTTGAGTGACCGATACCATCGACCAACCATACTCCACTGCTTATTAAACGGTAATCGAGCAGAAATATCCACCTGCTCTAAGCCTTCTAGAGCGCTGATATTATCTCTACGATAACGGTGGGCAACATTTAATAAGGAACCGTTATCACCTCTATAACGTAAGGTCACTGCCGACATGTTTGAGGTATCACCATGTGGATTCCACTGAATTTCACCTCGTAATGTCCATTCTTTTGCAAGCGAAGCGGCAATCTCTGCCACCATATCTGAATCAGATCGTGTCGGATTATAAGTTGTTCCTAAGGAAACCTTGCGATCGCGAAAATATCGAATTTGACCAAGACTAACTCGTAAATTCTCTCTACCCGTTTCTTGGTCAATCAAGCGTGAAGTGATGGCCAATGATAATTGATTGGCATCACCGACTCTATCCACACCTGAAAAACGGTCATAGGAAAATAACTGCCCCATATTAAATGTGCGTAGGCTGGTATCAAAATCAGGAATATCATCTTGGTCGCGGTGGGGCACATATAAATAAAATGCGCGAGGTTCTAAGGTTTGGATATAGCCACTATTGCCAAACGATAATTCCCTTTCAAAAAATAGGCCACTGTCCAAACTAGTGATTGGTAATGTTCTTGTCGGTGTTTTATCTATATTGGTAGCCACGTTCTTATCTAAATCATACCGTGTATGACTTAATGCAACGCGTGGCGTAATAAAGGCCGCAGCTGAACGCCATGGAAGGCTTACTGAAGGTTCTATATTCACACGTTGGCCAGCAACATCATCATCATGATCAAAATCAACATATTCAGCAGTCAAACCATAGGTTATGCCCATTGCTTGATCTGGCAAAGAACCGGTTAATTTCAATTGAGGAAGTCGTTGATATGGTTTACTTACATCCGTTAAGGTCTGATAACCTTGAGCCCTCGCAACAAAGTTCCAATTATCACCACTATAATTCAGATCTAACTTTCTGTTTAAATGTGTCGTACTCGCTATGCTTAAATTGGAACCAAAGTCCTCTAAATACTCATCATCAGATACATAGTTATAATCTAAATTAGTTGCCCATCGAGATGAAAGCCGAGTTCTGTTTTGCCAAGAAAAATGTTTACGATCATCATGGTAATAAGGATTAACATCATCACCACTTTTTTTCAGGCTATCACTACCCAGGAAGCCAGCATCTAACGTGCCCTCACCCTTTTGATGCAAATAGCGAAACTCAGCATTCAACATTAATCCTCGATCAGACATATAACGTGGTGTAAGTGTCGCATCCATATTGGGTGAGATATTCCAATAATAGGGCGTGCTGACATCAAAACCAGTTTCGTCGCTATTGCCTA
>NVRG01000049.1 GCA_002400805.1 Gammaproteobacteria bacterium | reverse complement strand
TGTTAATCAGTTTGCCCGCTTCAATTTCATATTCAGCTAATAAACCAGCTACTTTTGAAATTTGTTGCTTGGCTAGTGTATCCGCAATATCAGCGCGTTCAACATTCTTAAGCTCCTCTTCTGACATAACGCCGCTAGCGTGTATGTTTGTCGTCATGAACATTAAGCCCAACATGGTGAGTTGTAGTGATTTTTTTATCATAATGATATCTACTGTTTTGAGAAAATTAAAGATGCGCTAATGATAACTATTCTCATTAGTAATTGAAAGTAAAATAAAGCTAGAATTTTGCGTATTGCTTAATTTGATATGACAGATTATTGATTGGGTAGCTGAACAATAAAACAGGCGCCACCGAGGTGACTGATTTCTAATCGAACCGCACCTTGATAGGCTTCGATGATGTCACTGACAATAGCGAGGCCGATGCCTTGCCCCTCAACTTGCGTGTCGATACGTTTGCCACGTTTAATAATATCGTGCTGAGCATGTTCCGGAATGCCATTGCCATTATCTTCAATACGGATTTCGACGATATCAAGTTGGGTTGATACCGTGACATGGACTTGAGAATGACAGTATTTATAAGCATTTTCTAATAAGTTGCCTAGTAACTCATACATATCACCGGTATCGGCATGGATAAAGGCATCGCGCTGAATATCGTACTGGCAGTGGATATTTTTAGCTTGATAGACTTTATCTAATGAGTCCAAGATTTTGTGAATAATTTCGCCCAAAGACACGGGGGCTAATAGACTGCTTTGGCCTTCAGTAGCAGCTCGTTGTAATTGGTAATCTACTAATGATGCTATGCGATCTAATTGTTCGTGGCCTGTTTGTTTAACATCAACTAAATTAGAACTACTTTCAAGCTCGCCACGAAAAACAGCCAGCGGCGTTTTCAGGCTATGTGCTAGATCAGCTAAGGAGTTTTTATAGCGTTCACGTCGAGATTGTTCGTGGTCGAGTAGGGTATTAATATTCTGGGTGAGCTGGTTTAACTCTTTTGGATAATCACTGGATAGGCGAGCTTGATCGCCACTTTCAATGGCATTTAACTCAATGGCAACGGAATGCAAAGGGCGTAAGCTCCATCGTAAAATCAACATTTGTACGATGAGTAATATAATGCCCGTGCCGCCTAACCAATACCATAAGCTTCGTTGGAATTCAGCCTTTTGTTGATTGATGGAATTAAGGTCTTCGGATACATTGATGGTGTAAGCGAACTCTTGACCTTGTTCATTCTCCCAGACAATACCAAAGGCTAAATTCAGTAACTTAATCCCAGACTCTAATTCCAGTGTTGATAGCTGTTCTTTGGAGGGGCCGGGGTGTTCAGGCAAGGCAATAAATCGACCAAGTAAAGAAGGTGACTGCCACACAATTTGGCGGCCACTGACGATTTGAGCATAGAGTCCCGAGTTGGGGGTTGAAAATAAAGGCTCGGCGAGATCATCAGGCATTAATAAGTTGCCGGACTCATCGAAATCTGCGGCGGTTAACAACGTGTAAATGTAGTTTTTAAGCCGTTTTTGTTGAGCTGAATCAGCGCTGGCTAGATAGGCATTATTTAAACTAAAAGCAGATAAACCGAGGAAGGCCGTTAAAACAAAACTAACTGCAAATAAGAGTCGTTTGCTGAGTGAGAGTTTATTAATGATCACGTGGCAATGTTAACCGATAACCACGACCACGTAAGGTTTCTATTGGGTTTACTGTTTTATCTGGATCGAGTTTATTCCGTAGGCGTTTGATAAATACTTCAATCACATTACTATCACGATCATGATCTTGTTCGTAGATATGATCGGTTAACTCCGTTTTTGATAATACTTTACCGGCATGTAACATTAAATAATGTAATAGGCGATATTCATAAGCAGTTAAGTCGATTTTCACACCGTTGTTTACTACTTCTTGGCTAGTCGGGTTGAGGGTGAGATTGCCACATTGCAGAATAGAAGAGGCCCAGCCTGAAGCACGTCTAGCTAAAGCATTGATCCTGGCGGATAGTTCTTCAAAGTGAAAGGGTTTAACCAGATAATCATCAGCACCTGATTCCAAACCTTCGACTTTATCTTGCCAGCGACCTCGTGCCGTTAAAATCAAAATGGGAAATTCTTTGCCTGCAGAGCGCAATTGCTGAATTACTTCAATGCCCGGCAGCTTGGGTAAACCTAGATCAATAATCGCAACATCGTAGGGATATTCTAAACCAAGATACAAACCTTCTTCGCCATCGGCAGCGGCATCAACGGTGAGATTTTGTTTTTGTAACTGTTGAGTCACTTGCTCGCGCAAATGGATCTCGTCTTCAATTAGTAATATTCGCATATGAATTAGTTTGGCGCGTAACCTGTTAGAGGATCTAGTCGGTAAAACTTAATTTTACCATTGTCATGTAACACTTTGACTCGAAATATGGTTTTCCCTTTGAACTTGTTTTTGTCCACCGACAATACCTTTCCTTGATATTCGACACGGATGAGCTCTGCGGCGGATTGCTTGGTCAGAGGCAACTGGATTTCATTTACGCCATCACCAGGTTCGATATCATCAGGTAATTGTGCTGAATTGACCGTCAAAGACAGCATTAATAATGATAATGAGATGAGATAGCGTTGAGTTAGCATAGTAGCGCCTTTAAAATTCCAAGCTGTATTGTTCATGCTAATGGTGAAGAGTGCAAGACCCGCTATATAGAAGTTTTATACAGCGGGCTGCAATCATCACTTATTTAGCTTTTTTTGGTTTCACTGCACCGATAGCACCGTCAGCGCGTGCTTTTAGGTAAGCATAAATACTGTCTCGGCCTTTCATGACTTTAACGTTGGCTTTCCACGGGGGCATGCTGCCGATGTTGCCTGACTTGCCATTGGCAACTGTTTTAAAAAATTGAGATTTGGAAATATTTTTCAAACTATTTGCCAAGTTAGGGCCCACCATGCCCTGACCATAAGTACCGTGACATCGAGCACACCAGTTGCGGTAGAGTTTAAAGCCGCCGTAGCTGACAGCATCTAATTTATTACCATCGGTGACGGTGTAGTTGCTATCTTGTGCATAGCTTGGCAATGACACGGCCGCAAAATAAAGGGTTGTCGCGGCGGCTAAAATGATTAATTTAGAAAGATTCATAATTCCTCCTAGCTAGGAAATAGTCTTAGTAATACTGGTGAGTAGGACGGACTGATACTTCAACGGGGATATTATTACCTGGGCGTTGCTCCATATGGGTGGAGTAGGTTTTACCTTGATAACGATAAGTTACTTGATAACCATCATTCCTTTGCTCTTCACGGTAACGTTCAGTGACTCGACAGCTTTCGTGAGTACCGTAATTGTCTCTTTGGCGTGAGCGGTTGTTGTAGTCATTACCAAGGGAACCACCTAAAAGAGTGCCAGCAACAGTCATCACTGTTTTGCCACTACCTCCACCAAATTGATGACCTAAAACACCACCGAGTATGCCACCCGCTATCGTACTGGTATAAGATTTAGCTCGTGGTCGTTGATTATAGTTATTGGTTTCAGTCCAGCACTCACGCTGTGGTGTAGAAACTCTAACTGTTTTATAAAGCGGTTCCACATGAGTCACACGGGCCGTATCTTGAAAGGTTGGATTATTATCGTAGTAGTCATCTTTTGCTATTGATGCTGAAGATGCGATCGCTAATACAGTTGCCAAACTAATTGTAGAAAATAAATGCTTCATGACAGCCCTCCTGTTTTGTTAGCTGTTAGGGTCAGACTAACAAGGTCAAGCTGAATCAAAACTGAATAAGAGTGAAATTAATGAAAACTTTTTTTATTAATGCAAAAAGTTGTTTGCCGTTGAATTACAGGGATGCAGCCCACTGCTTATCCAGCCGTTTGGCAGAGATCGGGTAGGCCGTTTTTAAACCTTGAGCAAATAGTGAAATTCTAAATTCTTCCACCATCCAACGATAAACGTCTAATTCGGCGGGATCTCGTTTTTGAGCATTATTAAGATAGCGTTGCCAATGTGGCGCTACTTCTGTCATCCATTGTCGATCACGACTAGGATCACTGACTAGTTTGTCTAAACGTTGACCAATGGCTTGGAAGTAGGCCGGCAGGCGCTTAATCGCTTCATCAGGCATGTGATGGATACAGCCTTGATAGAGCAAATGAGCCATTTGTTGTTTAATGTCTTTTATTGCATTCAATGCGGTCAACGGCATTTTGTCTGACAAACGTTTAGCAATGGCATGATATTCAGCTAATGGTTTGGCAAATTGTTTGGCCAGTTCGCTAGCAGTATTAATCAACTCACCACGTTTATCCTGCAGGCGCTGTTCAAAGTCTTGTTGGTTGTGGATTTCATCTTGACCAAATAAAAAACAGCGATCAAAAGCAAGATGGATTAAATCGGTCTTGAGCTGCTCACTAGGCGTTATATTCGCTTGCTCATCGTCGCCAAAAGGTGCCGGTGGCACACTGGTGTAATGCAGACACATCTTTTGAATATTCGGCAGGTGTTTATTCAAATACTTAACCGAATCTGCTTGCGCTAACATAAATAAACGACGTAATCCTTTGGCCGTTTGATCTTGTGCCTGCTTACGGGTATCCATCAGCGTTAAATCAACATGATCATCTTTATCAATCAACGCCGGATAGGCGGTCATTTCCAAATCATTTTGATCTAAAGTAATTTCGGCAGGGAAGTCACCAAAAGACCAGGATGTTAATCCCTGTCTTTCATACTCACTATCTGGAATGCTTCTAAAACTAGCGGCAGCTTGTGTCGCCCATGTTTGTTTTAAGTGATTTAAGTTACGACTTTCTTCTAATAGCTGACCTTGTTCGTCAACCAGACGGAAGTTCATTTGCAAGTAGTTGGGTAATTCAGTCAGGTTCCAATCGGATAAGGCAATATCAACGGTTGTTAATTTACGTAATTGCGTACTCAGTGTAGAAAGTAGGGCCCCATCATCGGGCGACATATTACGTAAGCAGTCATCGGCAAATTTAGGCACCGGAATAAACTGGCGACGTTGAGATTTAGGCAAACCTTTAATCAGGAAGATAACTTTATCGCGCAACAAGCCCGGCACTAACCAGTCATATCGCTCGGGATTAGTTTGGTTTAATAGCGATAGTGGAATAGTTTGGGTAATACCATCATGGCTTTTTCCTGGTTCAAAATGGTATTCGAGTGTGAGCGGCACGCGATTCACTAGAATTTGATCTGGAAAACTATCAGTAGTGACATGATCGGCTTGATGCTGCATCAAGTCTTCACGGGTCAGGAATAATAGTTTCTCTTGTTGTTTCTCAGCTTGTTTACGCCATTTTTCAAAGCCAGCACCATTAATGATATGTTCAGGAATACGCTGTTTATAAAAATCAAACAAGACTTCATCATCAACCAATACGTCTCGTCGGCGTGACTTTTGTTCAAGTAGCTCGATGCTTTGTATTAAGTCTAGATTGTGTTTAAAGAAGGGTGCTTTGCAATACCAATCTCCTTGCACCAATGCATCTCGAATGAATATTTCATGTGACATCGCTGGATCAATAGGGCCAAAATGCACTCGTCGGCGAGTGACTATCGGCAAACCATATAAGGATACACTCTCATAAGCGACCACTTGCGCGGGCTTCTTTTCCCAATGTGGATCTGAATATTGCTTCTTCACTAAATCGCCAGCAATGGGCTCGATCCATTCAGGTTCAATCTTGGCCGCAATCCGAGCATACAAACGTCCTGTTTCAACCAGCTCAGCAGCCATAATCCATTTAGGCCCTTTTTTGTGTAGAGCTGAACCTGGGAAAATATGTAGTTTTAAATTACGGGTACCGGTGTATTCCTTTTTATCCGTTTTAACCGCGATATTACTTAATAGCCCTGACAATAATGCTTGATGGATTTCTTGATAATCCGCCGGGATCTGATTGGGCTTTAAGCCCATTTGAGTCACTTGCACATGTAATTGCTGATGGATCTCATGCCATTCTCTGAGTCGCATAAAAGATAAAAAATGCTCGCGACAATATTTACGTAATTTGTTTTGTGTCAGGTGCTTTTTCTTATCGTGATACAAGTCCCAAAGCTTGATGAAAGCTAGAAAGTCTGACCGTTCATCTTTGTATTTACTATGTGCTTCATCTGCCGCCTGTTGTTTATCCATCGGTCGTTCTCGAGGATCTTGAATGCTTAAAGCACTAGCAATAATCAGGACTTCGGTTAAACAATTCAATTTTTGACCTGCCAGCACCATTCGAGCTATACGAGGATCGATCGGTAGTTTGGCAATTTTCCTACCTGACTCGGTGAGCTGCCGTTGTCGGTTAACCGCCCCCAGTTCTTCCAATAAGCGAAAACCGTCATTGATCATTTTCTCCGGTGGCGGATTAATGAACGGGAATTTGGCTGGCTCACCTAATCTTAGCGACGACATTTGCAAGATGACCGAGGCGAGATTAGTTCTTAAGACTTCCGGATCAGTAAAGTCCTGACGGTTTATAAAATCATCTTCATCATAAAGGCGTATGCAAATGCCGGCGGCAACACGACCACAACGGCCTGAGCGTTGATTGGCACTAGATTTCGATATCTTCTCTATCGGTAGACGCTGAACCTTGTTGCGAACGCTATAACGGCTAATGCGAGCATAACCTGGATCAATTACATAGCGTATACCTGGTACTGTTAACGAGGTTTCAGCTACATTGGTTGCTAAAATAATACGTCGATGGCCACCGGTTTTAAATACGCGGTTTTGTTCGGCAGCGGATTGTCGAGCAAATAAAGGTAATACTTCTGTTTGTGGTGGATGATGTTTCCTTAGGGCTTCGGATACATCACGAATATCACGCTCACCCGATAAAAAGATTAAAACATCACCTTGGCCTTCACGGCACAGTTCATCAGTCGCTTCGACGATACTGCCAACAAAGTCATAATCACGTTGCTCTTCATCGTCACCAACAGGAGGGCGATAGCGAAGTTCAACGGGATAGGTACGGCCGGTCACTTGAATGACGGGCGCATTATCAAAATGTTCTGAAAAACGCTTAGTATCAATCGTCGCCGAGGTGATAATCAATTTTAAATCAGGACGTTTGGGTAATAATTGCTTGAGATAACCTAAAAGGAAATCAATATTGAGACTACGTTCGTGGGCTTCATCAATGATGATGGTGTCATATTGATTTAGAAATTTATCGTTTTGGGTTTCAGCTAATAAAATACCGTCAGTCATTAGTTTTACATAACTGCGATCGGCTTTAACTTGATCGTGAAAGCGCACTTTATAACCGACAATATCACCGAGCTCACTTTTGAGTTCTTCAGCGATACGGTTAGCCACAGTACGTGCAGCGATTCGACGGGGTTGGGTATGGCCGATTAATCCGGCAACACCACGGCCTAACTCCAGGCAAATTTTTGGTAGTTGGGTGGTTTTACCTGAACCTGTTTCACCACATAAAATAATGACTTGGTTATCTTGAATCGCCTTTGCTATTTCTTTTCGTCGTTCGATAACCGGTAGGTCACCATCAAATTCCGGTTTGGGCAGGTGCTGTTGACGGAATTCACGTCGTGAAACAGACGATTTAATCTGGCCTTCTAACGCAGCAAACTGAGCAGTCGTGTCACCGTCCTTTTTAGCCAACGTTTTTAGCCTGCGGCGCAAAGAAAATTGATCCGCGAGCATGGCACCGGCGATGAGCTTTTCAAGTTGTGACATGCTGTGTTTCAAGGCGGTATTTAAAGCTAATAAAAGAATAGCCGGTTATTGTAACTTAAGCCTACCTACTATTCCTGATGATTTTGAACTACGCGATAGTTAAGCATCCCTAATTTTAAACATCGAGAAATACATTTTAATAAATCTAGCTGTGCTGATTTAGACTGCCCTGATAATAAGTCGCTAATGTTGTGATGACTGCCATTTTGAAGCTTTTCATATAAGGTTTGATATGCTTGATAGGGTGCATCCAGAGGACTTTGTAAAATTTTGGTATTAAAAAGCTTTTTCATCCATTCATATGAAAAGCCTTTATTCCAAACTATAGCACCGTTATGGAGGTCCAATTGCGAGGTTGGATAGCGATTAAATAACTGATATGGCTCGATAAAAGGCGGCTTTGTTTTTGCTGAGTGTTGATATCTCTTAGGAATCGAAACGCTAGCAAACTCTGAACGTGTATTTGATTGTCTGATATTGGCAAGCTCACCCCATAGATCTTGATAACTGT
>NVRG01000048.1 GCA_002400805.1 Gammaproteobacteria bacterium | reverse complement strand
GTTGAATTTTTAGGTGGGCGTAAAGATATACCGCAGTTATTATTAGCGGCTGATTTATTGTTGCACCCAGCAAGAAAAGAAAATACTGGAACGGTAATATTGGAAGCGATGGTTGCAGGCTTACCTATGATTGTTAGCCAAGTTTGTGGCTATGCTAAACATGTAAGCAAATCGAAGGCTGGGGTAGTTGTTTCCGAGCCATTCAAATCGCAAGAATTTGAACAAAAAGTAGCGGACATGCTGCAAACAGATAAACTGCAACAATGGTCTGAAAATGGCCTTGAGTATGCTGAATCGGAAGACCTTTATAGCATGCCGGAAAAGGCTGCTGATATTATTGAGCAGCAACTTCAGCTTAAACATGCAGAGTAATTGTGGTTAATCTTAATATGGACGTAAAGGAATAAGATGAAAAAAACAATTTTAGTCACCGGTGGTGCTGGCTATATCGGTAGCCATATTTGTGTTGAGTTACTACAAGCAGGCTTTGAAGTTGTTGTGGTCGATAACCTTTCTAATAGTAGTCATGTCGCTTTAGATCGCATTGCTCAAATCACCGAAAAAACACTGCATTTTTATCAAATTGATGTCTGTCATCGTGAGCCACTTGCAGAAGTATTTCGTGCCCATGAAATCGATATGGTGATACATTTAGCTGGCTTAAAAGCTGTGGGTGAGTCGTGTGAACAACCATTACGATATTTTCAAAACAACTTAGTGTCGAGTATGGTGCTTGTCGATGTGATGCAGCAGTTTGCAGTGAAYAATTTAGTMTTTAGTTCATCGGCAACAGTTTATGGCGATCCTGCCTCCGTACCGATTGATGAGTCCTTTCCTTTATCTGCAACCAATCCTTATGGTCGTACCAAGCTGATGATTGAAGAGATGTTAACTGACATTACTCAAGCACCGGCCAATACACTTAAGGTGGTATTGCTACGCTACTTTAATCCGGCGGGCGCACACCATAGTGGTTTGATTGGCGAAGATCCAAATGATATTCCAAATAATTTATTGCCTTATGTGTCACAAGTCGCAGTGGGTAAATTAGAAAAAGTCTCCGTGTTTGGGGATGATTATGCAACTGAAGATGGCACTGGAGTACGGGATTACATCCACGTCGTTGATTTAGCAAAGGGGCATGTAAAGGCCTTAAACTTATTAGAGAAGACTCATAGCGAGCAGGATTGTCTGATTTATAACTTAGGAACAGGTCGAGGTTATAGTGTGCTGGAAGTGATAGATGCATTTAAGCAGGCTTCGGGACAAGACATTCCTTATCAAATTTCGCCAAGGCGTTCTGGTGATGTTGCAGCCTGTTATGCCGATCCGCAGTTGGCCAATCAAGAACTAGGCTGGCAGGCTGAAAAGACGCTGGTAGATATGGTGACCGATGCGTGGCGTTGGCAGTCAATGAACCCTCAAGGTTATGCTAGCGATAGTAACGAATCTACGGACGTCTAAGAATAAATGTTTCCTTTCTTTAAGACTTGGCGTGTTTTGTCGCCATGGGATAAGACCGAAGTTGTAAAAACTTTCTCCTCGATGACGGCTGTATTTAAGTTGGAGGGAAAAATTATCTCCAAGAGCAGTCAAAGTGAAATTTTCTCGCAGCAGATAGAAGGCAAGACCTATTTTGTTAAACGCTATTTTCGCTCAAAAGGTTTGGCAAGTTGGTTAGGACAGTCACGATTTCGCTTAGAGACTAAAAATCAGCAATGGTTTAATCAAATAGGGATCCCCGCCGCTAGGGTGGTAGTTTCTGGCGAACACGCTTTTTTGTTGAAGACGTTAACAGGAGTCTTGATTACTGAAGGTGTTAGCGATACCAGAGAATTATCTGAGCTGGCCCAAAATTCAGCTGAAAAGTTTAATGAGAAACACTGGCGCGAAGCGGTTATTTTGCAACTTGCCGCTATAACATCAAAATTACATCAGGCTCGGTTTTGTCATAATGATCTGCATTGGCGGAATATATTAGTGCAACAGTCCCAGGCTAGCGAGGCACCCAAAATTTTTCTGATAGATTGTCCATCAGGAAAAAAATTAATCTGGCCATTATTAAGTTATCGCAAACTTAAAGATCTCGCCAACTTGGATAAATTGGCGCCAAACTACTTAAGCCGCACGCAGCGTTTACGTTTTTTCTTACTCTATCGTAATAGTTCGAAATTAACGAATGCCGATAAGAAGATAGTACGAGAAGTGCTTCAACATAAAGAGAATAGGTTAAAACGAAAGTCCAAGTCTAAAAAGTAACTGCTCAGGTTAAAACGTTATAAGGCTAACTTGAGCATAAACCGCTCCCATCGTCGGATGATTTTTTTATTTGCAAGAAAAGGCACATAGTTACAAATAGGGATGAAGTCTGAGTTGCCTATATTATCAATGATAAACAGTTTTCCTTGGCCTGATTTTGATAATTGATAAAGAATGTTTTTAGGCTTCATCGCCATCGACATAATGTTGTACTTTAATAAGTATTGCCTTAGTTCAGCCAAGGCGGAATCTAGTTGTTGACGATGAGTTTGAACAAAGTCCTGATCGTCTAAATAGTGTTCCAATGTTTTAGATATCTGGCCATCAGGATCACGAATTAAATCAAAAACCGCGCCTGGCCCCATCGTCGTTTCGACGTTGCCATGAAACTTCGGTAATAAATCCCAGGCAAYATTCCGTTTCTGCAGTTGTTTGTAATAGCCTTGTTCTCGCTTGGTTTCTTGTTGATTACCGTAGGTAACGACTTTTATRCATAGATTATCGTTATCGGGATGAACAAARCATTCCCGGTGCAAGCCKTTGCYAAATTTTTCGYTAGMGTTGAGAGTAATCATGTTTTTGTKATTAGGATATCTTCCATCACTAGATATTCAAGATCTGAACCGAAGAACATATTTAACGCATCAGTMGGACTGCAGACCATYGGCTCACCACGGCGATTGAGTGAYGTATTYAGCACRACYGCACTRCCATTTAATTTTTCCATTTCYTCRAGTAAGGARTAATARCGAGGATTGGTYTCTTTAGTRACRATTTGCGCGCGSGCCGTACCATCTTCATGCACCACTTCRGGAATACGTGATTTCCAAYTTTCGGCGACATCAAAGGTAAATGTCATATAGGGACTAGGGTGTTCAGTTTGTAAGATCTCKGYRGCAACCCGGTCCARTATGCTTGGGCAAAATGGACGCCAGCGTTCACGRTAYTTAATTTGRGCRTTRATRCGATCKGCAACGCCMGMATGGTTKGGGCTGCCGATAATRCTACGRTTMCCYAAKGCKCGYGGGCCAAAYTCCATGCGACCTTGRAACCASGAAACAGGATTGCCGGCATGTAGRATTTCGGCAGTTTGTTTGGTGGYATTTTCTAAATGTTGCCATTGAACGTCTTGAGGGTAAGCYTCGCAGGCTTGGATACATTGTTCAGTKGTATAAGATGGACCAAGGTAAACATGTTCCATTTTTTCGACAGGAACCCCTGCATTTTGCGAGGCATAGCTCGCAGCACCAATAGCTGTTCCGGCATCACTGGCWGCRGGTTGCACAAACAGTTCTTTRACRTCMGGCAWGGCRATAATGCGTTGATTRAGTTTTACATTGAGGGCWACACCWCCRGCAAAACAAACCTTGCCGGTTTCYTTRATAATATCGCCAAGATAATAATCAATTAGRTGCAAAGCCGTTTTTTCTAATAAATCTTGAATGCTGGCGGCATAGTCAATGTAAGGATCATCGATKTCATCGCCATCACGTATAGGACCTAACCAATCRATCAGTTGTTTACTGAAAAAATAACCTTTGCCRTCTTTTTTATAACGTCTTAAGCCGACGGTATTGACTAGCTTGGTATTGATTCGAAAATCACCRTCTTTACAGTCGATTAAACGGGAAAAATCAAAACGTTTTGGGTCACCATACGGTGCCATGCCCATGACTTTAAATTCACCGTCGAGCATTTCAAAACCAAGAAGTTCAGTTAAAGCACCATACATGCCGCCGAGTGAATCGGGGTCATAAAACTCTTTAATTTTATAGATCTTGCCATTTTCACCATAACCAAAAAAGGTGGTGGCATATTCACCTTTACCATCGATACCGATAATCGCTGTTTTTTCTTTAAATCCACTTAAATGATAGGCACTACTGGCGTGCGCAAGATGATGTTCAACAGCTTCAAATTTAACCCGTTTGGAGTCTATGCCAAGATCGTCTAATAATTTCATCACATTACGATGATTACGCCAATAACGACGATTGCCACTAAACAGCGCCGTTAATGCGCGATCTGGTGCATACCAATAGCGTTTGGCATAGTGCCAGCGTGCAGGAGATTTAAGACCTATTTCAGCATAAGGAAAAGCCACAATATCCACTTGTTCAGGTTTAATGCCTGCTTGTTCAAGACAGAATTTAGTCGCTTCATAAGGCATTTTTCCTTTTGCGTGTTTATCACGAAGGAAACGTTCTTCTTCTGCAGCGGCAACTAGTTTGCCGTCGATATATAACGCGGCGGATGCATCATGATTTACGGCACCAGACAGGCCTAATACGATCATAGTGAACTTCTTTAATTAGCTTGCAAAATGGCTGTAAGTATACAAGCTGGTGAAGATTGGTACTACTTACGTTTTGACAGAACCTTGCTTTCAATTGCATGCCAGAGTTTTTTTGACTTAGGCGAGAGTTTTTGTTCTTGCACGTAGGCTTTAAACAGTTTTACATGGTCTTTGACTGACCAACCTTGTGCATGACGATGYAAGGTATAYAAATCTCTAAATACRGCGTCTTGTTTGAAGAAYCGCCATTTCAATTTTTCTAAATCAATAATTTTGATATCCCATGTGTCACCAACAGGTTTAACAAAGACGTGCTTGAGGTAGAGGCAGTTATGCTGGAAATGATATTGATGGATGAGACGTAACGTATCAGCGACCATAGTAAGTAAATTTTCTTTGTGAGCCGTATTTTTAATCAAGTCGCCGGATGATAAAAAGCGTTCGGATTCCAATGGAATATAGTCTGATAACGCTTTGGTAATTAATATTGATTGCAGGTCACCGTTGACCACTCGTTTGGCAAAATAGACCAGCTCTAGGATCGGCAAATTACGTTTTTTCATACGTAAGATATTGTTAAACTCACGCTCAAAGGTTGGCATGCCACGAACAGGGTGGAGCAAGGTTTTGGTAATATGATTTTCTTGCCGTTTGATAAAGACACAAGTTTTACCGTCAGCCGTATCTAAATCCACTTTTACTACGCCACTCCAGCCGCCACGGCGTTTATTGGGTTCTTCAAACCATTCAGTCTCTAACTCCCAAATAGCATCAAACGTTGCTAAATGGTTGGTGGCAAAAATTTGTTGCCAACTATTACTATTCCAAAAGTCTTTCATGTTTGTATATCTGAGAGTAGTTCTAAATAAAGTTTGAAGTGACGCGGCAATGATAACGTAACTGTAACAATACGGTATGTGTAAATATCACTTTAGCAAATCATGGCGATGGTAATATGTGTCCTTCAGACTGAACTTTCAGATGTAAACCTTGTGTGAAAAGAGTTGGTGAAAAATAATGAATAAAGACGTAGCGATTTTAATACCACATTACAAAACGTTGAAAATGACGAAATTATGTTTGGAGCTATTAAAGAAAAATACGGATTTAGCTAAGGCTGAGCTTATTGTGATTGATAATGGTTCCAATGATGATTCTTCAGCATATTTAAAATCGTTAGACTGGATAACCTTAATTATAAGGGATAAAGTCGAAGGTGAGAAAGGTGCGACCGCACATAGTAATGCTTTGGATCTAGCTTTAGAAAAAGTGACCTCACCTTATTTCTTATCTATTCATACGGATACCTTTGTGATCCATCCCAAGTGGCTAGAGTTTTTATTAACGCAAATACAATCAGAAGCGTCTTTGGCTGGGGTGGGTTCATGGAAGTTGGAGTTCAAACCCTGGTATAAACGCGTGTTGAAAAGCATAGAAACAGTTTGGCAAGAAAAGGTCTGGTACCCACTTATAGGTAAAGGCGCTGGCGCGATTGCGGGTAAAGGGGATAATTATTATTACCTGCGCAGTCATTGCGCCCTGTATAAAACGGAGCAGGTAAGAAAACATGCCAATGGTTTTAATGATGGTGGTGAGCCGGCCGGCAAGGTCATGCATCGAAAGCTCGAAGAAAGTGGCTTTAAGATGAAGTTTTTAGAATCGAGCGAATTATCACGCTATGTCAGGCATTTAAACCACGCCACTGCGATCCTCAACCCTGAATTACAGGGTAAAGGCACCGGCAAACCCAAACAGCTCAAACGAATTCAAAAAGAATTACAGGATATTGCCGGAAATCTAATTTAGTCAGTCAATATTTTATATACACTGGCTTTATTATGACGTTTAGTTTCTTGACTATAGATTTGTTCCAGTTTCATCGTGGCTAAGATCGGCTTTATTTTTTAATTTTTGCGTTTTTCCACGACGATTAAATAATCATAGTTGAGATAATTTTTTAGGCTCTCTTCAAATCGGAGTTGATAATCGTTATTAGAGTATGAACCGACCCAAACTTTAGATAATGCCGCTTTGGGTTGATGGCTCTGATARTAATAWTGGATTATYKTATCRTCGGTAATGACCGTGCTATTTWCGGGTAAGTTCTGACTGGCCCAAATGGCCGTTTCTTTAATATARGCTTTGGARCGYGACTGSKKKATRCCRYCMACTAARCYRATGAGTAAGAYAAGGCCAATCACRGCAAGCAGCCATTTATTTCGAGMYGTCCATGCTTGGMYAATCAAGTCMGTTAATCTYGGTAGCATTAATAATAAYAAGCTGATTARWGYCAYCATSGYATAACGTCGTGACATAAAGTAYTSATGAAAYARAAAYGCYAGCAAAATAACWATGTTGAGTGCRGCRAAATAAATRATTARGTTCCGGTATGGCACKGCTGRTATTTTSTTTTKCTGCCACCAACTGAAYAAAAAYAGCCCYAGATAACCYAAAGAWARRGCTTTTATRACTTTATAAMACARCATRAAKATAAGGCCRGAACTGAGAATAAAGGCACTATATTTAACGGAGTATTGATTYAAAACTTGTGTTTCWATGAYKRATGYTTTTTSWYTRAARSKSTCTAAAAAYRYATCKGGATTAATATAAYTRGTKACRGTAGTRATTTTGYTAAATGCWGCYGWRATWCCTGACAKTTCTATMGTKAAWGCAGTGACRGCAATAACMGCYAAAATAAATAAATAATTAAGTTTTACGATCTGTTTGAGTGCCACTTTTGGTGAGTGATAAATAAACAAGTACAGTGGTAGCCCCAACAAAATYACGATGCCTTCKACSCGGAATAATACGGCCGCAACCGCAACTAATTGCCAGAGCGTAGCATTTGTTATTGATGGTTTTTCCAGAAATAGAATGAATCGGTATAAGGTTAAAGTACTGAAAGCCCAGTAACCAAAGTCGCGGATAATAAAATCTCGATATTCGTTAAATGATTGAAAACAGATAAACAGCAAAGCTGCGGCAGCAAGTTGTTGAGGGTGAAGCTGAAATTTCTTGCTGATTAAAATTAAGGTATCAAGTAGTAAAACAAATAATAGTGCATTTAAAATGTAGGCACTGGTTTCTAGTGGAAGCGATGTGAGTTGATGGATGGAAGCAACTAGAATGGAGAAGAAAGGCCAGTTGAATAGCTTCACGGTTTCAGCCAGTCCACCTTGGAGAAAGGCCTCAGCCATATTTATATATAGGATGCCGTCATTGTTAATGATGTCATTACTGTAATAAGCAAAGACAGATAACAATAGGCTTGCTACCGCGGTAAAGGCTCTGATTTTGAATAGCTTATGGCTACTAGTTAGTTCCATCTTTGGCATCCGTTCCTGATAGGGTTAAATTAAGTTTATGAATAAGCTGTAATACCTGTTCACTGTTGATATCACGCAGGCAGCGATGATGGTGTTCTGGGCATGTTCTTTGAAAACAGGGGCCACAGTCAACATCCAATTGAACAATATGAGCATTGTCAGCCAGCGGTGGGGTAAAGTTGGGTGAGGTCGGTCCATAAATCGCGATCAACGGCGTATGTAATGCTGCCGCGATATGCATCAAGCCAGAGTCATTGGAAATGACCGTATCAGCCGTTGCCAGCAGATCGATCGCATCGTGCAATTCGGTTTCTCCGCATAGATTATGGATAGCCTTTGCCTGTTCAGATGGTATTTTAGAGGTTATTTCTGTGGCAATAGACCGATCTGCTTTAGATCCTAAAATTAACACCTGCCAACCCTGCGAGATTAA
>NVRG01000047.1 GCA_002400805.1 Gammaproteobacteria bacterium | reverse complement strand
CTGTTATTTTACTGAGATCAAAGTCATGCTCTGACAGTTGAACGTCTAACACCTCTGCTAGTGAGTCGATCTCGTCAGTTTTTCGGTAACCCGTTTCGAGTTGGTGTAATAAATCCTCTTCACTGATGGCCGCAAGATCGATGGAACGTTTGAGCACTTTGCTGATTTCATCATAAGCATAGATATCGGTTGGATCGGCCATGCCGACCAAGATCTTGCCATTATCTTCTTTTAACGCAATAGCTCGAAAACGGCGGGCAAGTATTTCAGGTAATTGTTTTAATACCTCATAATCAATAGGGTAGTGTTGCAGTTCGAGATAAGGAATTTTGAGCTGCTGTGATAATAAGGTGAGGAGTTGGGATTCTTGTATATAACCTAAATCGATCAGCGTTTTACCCAGCTTACGACGGGTCTTTTTCTGCTCTGCAAGTGCGGTAGTTAATTGCGTTTCGGAGATGACTTTATTTTCTATCAGTAAGTCACCGATGCGAATTCGTTTTCTGAGATCCATTAAGGCAGTAGTTCCGTCAAAAAGACAATAATGTGAATTCTGTCACATCAAGGCTGTTGATGCGAATCAGACTTATGTTGCAGCATTATTTCTCCGTCATCTTGTTGTTCAATTGTTAACGGTGTGAGGTTTTGTCCTGTACATGGTCCGGCGATGCAATGACCTTCTTCCATGGTAAATAAGGCGCCATGGGTAGAGCATTGAATATGGGTACCTTCAAGTGATAAAAATTCATCAGGTTGCCAATTCAGAGGAATACTAAGGTGAGGGCAATTGTTTAGATAAGCTCGAATTTGAAGGTCTTGTCTGACTAAAAATAGCTCAATGGCACCTTGTGCCGTTTCTACACTGAAGCTACGGGCCTGATTGTTAGGTAGTTCACTTTCATTACATAAAAAATAATTGGCCATTGGTATTTCTTTGGTTATCCGTTTATTAAGTTGGAAAAKCCTAGCTGGCCACATTTACGTCCAGCCAGTTGGCAAGCTTGAGTTAATGCTTGTTTAATGGTTTTCTGCTGTAGCAAGGCAGAAATCAAACCCGCGTTAAAGGTATCGCCGGCACCTAGCGTATCGATGATATTTGCTGGTGGCTGACTTGGGCTATGAACAATGGTAGCATTATTTATTGCCCAAGCTCCTAGCTGTCCCCAAGTACAACTTGCTGAAATAGTCGGTGGCAGAGATTGTAATAATGCGCTGGCAGTTTCATAGCCATTAGCCAGTGCATATTGTTGAGAAAACATTAAAATTTGTGGGTAGTCGAATAAGGATTTGATATTTCCCCGTGGTTTTTCAACTTCTAAGGAAAAGGGCAAGTCGGGATGATGTTGCTTGAGCCATTTGAACATATTCAGCGTTTCGTCCACATTACGACCTTCGAAATGAACCCAATCAAATTGTTGGAGATCAATTTTCTGAAAGTCGGCAAATGAAAATTCAGGGCAATCACGATGATGGACGATAGTGCGACTACCGGTTTCTTTGCTGAGGCTGATATAGGATGTTGGCATTTTGCCAGAGTTCAGCACGGTGCAGGCTGAAAAATCGATATTAAACGAGGCTAAGTCTTGTTTAATGAGTTGGACATCGGGCTCATCAATGATTACGCCTGCCCAAAAGCAGTGATGACCAAGCTGGCTTAATACGGAGAGGGTATTGGTTGCATTGCCKCCACGTGCTTGYCGTTGTGATARWGCACGAASTTCAYCATCTTCAGYTGGATATGACTCAACGGTATTGATGATATCTAAGGTTGCTATGCCTACYGCGAGAATATTAGCCATGGAWGTGGGAKAAAAGTKKGAATRTTTTAAKTRRAAACCAGCCCTTSKKRYNTCACWAAKGGCTGGTTTTATAKRTTAAATKGTATCGAAAATTGCACCAACGGCGSTMGTGATGTCATYGATRTTACCGGTKCCAGCAATCGWATGAAGTTTATCTTGATCACCGTAATAACCRATTAAGGGKGCKGTTTGCTCTTGGTATACGTTTAGCCKRTTACCRATTGTTTCTTCATTATCATCTGCGCGTTGAAATAAYTCACCGTYACAMGCGTCACAATGATCGGCMGTTTTYGRTGGTGAAAGATGCACATTATAGATAGCACCGCAGTCTTTACAGGTGCGACGACCGGTTAAACGTTGCATTAACTCTTCAAAAGCAACATCAAGTAAGACCACCCCTTGTAATGGCTGATCAAGTTTTTCCAACATGGCATCCAAGGCTTCGGCTTGGACAATATTACGAGGAAAGCCATCAAGAATGTAGCCGTTTTTGGCATCGTTATCAGATATACGTTCACGAATTAAGCCAATAACAATGTCATCAGAGACTAAGGCACCAGCATCCATAGCCGTTTTGGCTTTTTTGCCCAGTTCAGAGCCAGCACTGACCGCGGCACGTAATAAATCACCGGTAGAAATCTGTGGAATATTGTATTTTTTTGATAATACAACGCCTTGTGTGCCTTTACCGGAGCCAGGTGCACCTAATAATACTGTTCTCATGAATTGCCTCTTTCTAATATGTGTGTTTGCTAAGTTGAGTTATTGTTATTTTTCTTAGGTCAGCAAGTCGGCTAGTTCATCAACTTGCTTAACCAGTTCTTTTACAAGATCGGGGATGACTTTTTCATCCAAGCCAAGTAGATCCCAAGCATCAGGATCAAGTGGTGGCACATGGCTATCACCGCTATGACCAAGCTGAGCGGAACTGACGATAATATCAGCGATGTGCACCACGGCGACTTCTAACGGGAAGTTAACCGATTGTGATGGTGTGTGGTGACATTTGACTACTTCTTCTAGGGAATGTGGTAAACGCCATGCTTTGACTAAGGCTTGACCCACATCGGTGTGATCAAAACCAAGTATGCGTTGTTCGGCTTTATAGATAACTTCATTACCAAACTTGGCACTATTGATCACTTCTCTGGCAAGTTCAGGCACAGACTGGTAGATAACCAAAGAACCAATGTTTTGCAGTAGACCAGAAATAAAGTAACGTTCAGTTGCACGTTGACCACATTCTTTAGCGAGGTATTTTGCGGCAATCGCACAAGCGAGACTATGACGCCAGAACTCCGTCATATTTATTAATGAACTTGGTATGCCTTTAAATGCATCAATGACCGAGGTGGCTAATACCAAGTGGGTGAGTTCTCGGGTGCCAATGATGGTAATTGCACGAGAAATGGTATTAATTTGCGATGGAAATCCGTAAAAAGGACTGTTCACAACTTTAAGTAGTCGRGTAACCAGTGCTAGATCGGTRTTGATCACWTCACTAATATCTTCAGCTGAGCTATTGGGRTCTTTGATTAACGCATCGAGTTGGGCGTAAGTATTTGGTGGTGAAACTAACTTAAGCGATTTATTGACTAGCGTTTCTGGAGTAAGAGCCATAAATTATTCTGCTTCTGAAGGAGCGTTAAGTTGCAAATTAAACAAGACTTGCATTAATGGATGCGCCAAGTCGGTATAACGAAATAACTCTTTGCGTTCAGCGTGTTCCTGTTCGCTCATTTGTTGGAACGATTCGTTATCATTCATATTAGTGCATCCCTAAAGTTGATGATTGCAACATCATTTGGCTTAAACTTGCGCCTAATTTACCAGCAAAACGATCAAGATAGTTAGGCCGAGGAGTATAGTCAACGATCTCTTCAGCGCCAATAATCTCACGGGCAACATGGCTACTATTGGCTAGACCATCAATTAAACCTAAGGGTAAGGCTTGTTCTCCAGACCAAACCAGTCCAGTGAATAATTTAGGATCATTGCCGAGTCGGTCACCACGGCCAGTTTTAACGACATTAATAAATTGCTGGTGAATATTATCAAGCATAGATGTTACGTGATCGACATCTGCTTGTTGTACTGGCAAGAAAGGATCGAGAAAACCTTTATGTTCGCCAGCAGTAAGTAGCCTACGTTCCACGCCTAATTTTTCCATAGTGCCGGTAAAACCGAAGCTGTCCATGCGCACACCAATTGAACCAACGATACTGGCTTTATCGGCATAAATTTCATCAGCGGCGGCGGCAATGTAATAACCACCGGAAGCACAAATATCTTGTATTACCGCATAGACAGGAAAGTCGGGACGTGTTGCTCGAAGACGTTTAATTTCATCGTTGATCACACCTGCTTGAACAGGGCTACCACCCGGGGTATTTAATCTCAGAATCAGGCCTTGTGCTTGTTCATTTTCAAAAGCATTTCTGATGCCGGTTACGATGGTATCGGCATTCGCATCCGCATTTGCTGCAATAACACCTTGAATATCAACCAGAGCGGTATGTTTCATTTTTCTGGCAGGTAGGTCGCCAGATGGCATCATCAACATCAGAATCGCCACTAAGTACAGCAGCATTAGGCCTTTAAAAACGTAGCCCCAGCGACGAGTAGTACGTTGTTCTTTTAAAGCGGCAAAGGCTAAATCTTCAATGACTTGACGCTCCCATGAATCAGATGTTGGCTGGGAATTACTTCCATTGCTATTAGGTGGAAAGTCGCCGAATGTAGCCATATAGTCAGATCCCTGAAAGTTATAAATTATTGCTACATGATAGCAAATGTCTGACTACAAGTTATTTAGCCATTGTTCAACTTGATGAAGATCATCAACAATCGCTTTGGGTTGGCATGCTTGAAGTGTTTCAATACTGTGAGCACCATGGCTGATGGCAAGACTGTGGGCACCGGCATTATGAGCCATCTTTAAGTCGAACTCGGTATCACCGATCATTAAGGTTTGCTGTTTTTCAACGCCGAGGTGTTCCATCAATTCTTCAAGCATCTGCGGATGTGGTTTTGAGTGACATTCATCCGCACAWCGAGTGGCATGAAARTAATCAGTCAAAYYKGTTGCYGTTAATACCTTATCTAAGCCTCGTCGACTTTTCCCGGTGGCRACAGCGAGCAAATAATCGTTGTCAGCCAATTGTTGAATCAACTCGCGGGCATTMTCAAAYAAAGGTGTYTCAWGGGGRCTATTTAGCCAAACTTGGCGATATTTATCGGCCAGTGTTGTGATTAAATTCTGGTCGGCATCTGGGTATAGGGTCAAAACGGCTTCATCCAGACCTAGTCCGATAATGTGACTAATGGCGCTGTCCGCTAAGCTTGGCAATTCAAGTGCACTGATCGCTTGCTGCATGCAGTTAACAATATGGGCCGTTGAATCCATCAGTGTGCCATCCCAATCAAAGACGATTAATTGATAGGGCTTCATGYYTGCTCTYCAAGYTTATTCAGTACATTTTCTAATGTTGAGGGCAGTGGRGCTTCAAGTTCTATTTGTTCGCCAGTGCCAGGRTGSGTAATGCCGAGTTTCCAGGCRTGCAGGAATAAACGTTTTAAACCAAAYTTTTTCATGTCTTTATTAAATGYRCGTTGACCATATTTATCATCACCGGCTAAAGGATGATTGATGTGGTCAGCATGAACACGTATCTGATGTGTTCGGCCGGTATATAACACCACCTCAGTTAATTGTGCTTGGTGGAATTTTTTYCGWGGAATAAAGACGGTTTTRGCATATTTRCCTTCAGSRTCYACYCTRACCATRCGCTCACCAGAAGARAYGGTATTTTTTCTTAGYGGCTGTTCAACYAACATTKCTTGTTTATCCCAGCCMCCYTTTAATAAGGTTAAGTAACGTTTGTTCATATCGTGATCGAGCAGTTGCTGTTGTAGATTCAACAGTGCATCGCGACTTTTTGCTAATAATAAAACGCCRGAAGTATCACGATCCAGACGGTGGACCAGTTCGAGATAAGGCAATTCAGCACGAATGATGCGTAATGCTTCAATSACYCCTTGTTGANTATTACTGCCGGCATGTACGGCTAGRCCAGCCGGTTTGTTTAATACSAGTAAATCATCATCCTCAAGTARAAYACTGTCGTTTAACAGTTGTSTCATTGATGTACTAACAGAAGTGAGTGCAGTCTTTTCGGAGGTTCGAAGAGGTGGGATACGAATGCTATCACCTTCTTGAATTCGGTAAGTTTGTTTGATACGGCCCTTATTTACTCTGACTTCGCCCTTACGAATAGCGCGGTAAATACGGCTTTTAGGTACACCTTTCTCTAGCGTAAGGAGGAAGTTATCTATACGTTGCCCAGCTTGCGCTGCTGAGATATCAATGAATTGCACTTGGCTGGGTGTGGATTGGTTGGAAATCATAAAATCTTCAAGTTTTTATTGCTGATAAGACAACAGACTGTTATATTCAGTAGTTGGTCTAATAGGGATTGGTGTGAGTATACCGGCTTTTATTCTCTGTGACCTGAAAATGGCATAGTTCGCTCCCTGAAAATATGGTTGATGCGGCATAGGCCTAACAAGTTTTTAAGTGACCAATATTGAACACCGGTTTGATATTGAAATTGGGGCCAAGAAACGGGCCAAAATGAAAAAGATATAAGTGGTTCCTACGTCTAGGATGCGATATAAATCGCAGAAAAATATGCACCAGACAGGACGACAAGCAATATTATAAAAGTGATTAATAATTTGTAGGTATCTGGCCAGCTTTGCACAACGTAAAGCGCCGATATTATAAGACTCGCAGAACATTATTGCGACAAAGTGGTTCACAATTTTTTACAAATTAAAGAGGTAAAACCACAGCTCATTTTTTGAGCGCTAGTGTAACAGTGACAAACACATAGCCAAAACTACGATTATTAGCAGTGTCGATCTGTTAACGCCACAATACGGTGGCGGTGTATAGGCCCAAATTTGGGTTGTACTGGATGTGCGAATCTCAATTAGAGGTTATGCATGAAACGAATTTTGATTAACGCAATTCATGAAGAAGAATTACGTGTAGCAATGGTCGATGGACAGCGTCTATTCGACTTAGATATAGATACGCCCTCCCGGGAACAAAAAAAAGGCAATATATACAAGGGTAAAATTACCCGAGTTGAACCTAGTCTGGAAGCAGTATTTGTTGAATACGGCTCAGAACGACAAGGTTTTCTACCGTTAAAAGAAATTTCTAAAAGTTATTTCAAAGACSTGTCTAGTGGTGAAACTAGTGGTCGAATTAACGTTCAAGATGTCTTAAGAGTTGGCCAAGAACTGGTCATTCAAATAGAAAAAGAAGAACGTGGTAACAAAGGTGCGGCGTTAACTACGTTTATCAGTCTTGCTGGACGATATTTAGTCCTAATGCCCAACAGTCCTCGTGCAGGCGGTATTTCCCGTCGCATAGAAGGTGAGGAGCGTGCAGAACTGCAAGAAGCATTACGTTCATTGGAAGTGCCGGAAGGCATGGGCATGATTGTCCGCACCGCGGGTGTTGGCAAACAAGCCGAAGAATTGCAGTGGGATTTAGAATACTTAGTTCAATTGTGGACAGCTATAGATAAAGCGACGACAGAACGATCTGCACCGTTTTTGATCTATCAGGAAAGCAATATCATTATCCGTGCTTTACGTGATTATTTACGTAAAGATATTGGTGAGATTTTGGTCGATTCGCCTGAAGTTTACCAAACRGGTTATGACTTTATGCGCATGGTCATGCCGCAYGAATTAAGYAAATTCAAGCTGTATCAAGATAAAGTACCTTTGTTTACGCGCTATCAGATTGAAAGTCAGATTGAGACCGCTTTCCGTCATGAAGTGCGCCTGCCATCAGGTGGAGCACTGGTCATTGATCCTACTGAAGCATTGATCTCCATTGATGTTAACTCCGCTCGCGCTAATAAAGGCGGTGATATCGAAGAAACGGCCTTTAATACCAACTTGGAAGCTGCAGAAGAAATTGCTCGTCAATTGCGTATACGTGACTTGGGTGGTTTAGTGGTTATTGATTTCATTGATATGGGACCAAGCCGTCATCAACGTGAGGTAGAAAACCGTTTACGCGATCATTTGAAGGTGGATCGAGCACGTGTTCAAGTAGGACGGATTTCTCGTTTTGGCCTGTTAGAAATGTCTCGCCAGCGTATACGACCTTCGTTGGGTGATGCACATCAGGAAGTATGTCCGCGCTGCGCCGGTTTAGGTCATGTACGTGGTGTTCAATCATTAGGTCTTGCTGTATTAAGACTAGTGGAAGAAGAAGCCAATAAAGAAAATGTTTCCCAACTTGTTGTGCAGTTACCTGTTCCGGTAGCGACATTTATGTTAAATGAGAAACGCGCACAATTGGATGTGATTGAACGTCGCCATGATGTAAAACTATTATTGATCCCAAACCCACATTTTGAAACACCACATTACGATATTGAGCGAATTAAAGATGGTAGTGAGGGTTCAGAGGTAAGTCATCACTTAATGGTGACACCTGAAACGGAAACACCAGAAGCGTTGAAAGATAAACCTGCGGTTGAGCAGCCTGCGGTGACGGGTGTGTCACCATCTGCACCAGCACCAGTGATGTCAGAAGATAAGGAGCAAAAGGCACCTCCGGTAGCCGCTAAGCCTAGTTTA
>NVRG01000046.1 GCA_002400805.1 Gammaproteobacteria bacterium | reverse complement strand
CGTCAACGGTGTATCTGATGTTAACGTGGTACCAACAAGCGTCACGCCATCAGGTAATGACGAGATAACAACATCTCCTAACTCCTCACTACCATCAACATCTGTCAAAGCAGCCTGAGCAGTAACCTCATATGAATAGGATGTCACTGTATCAAACGTGATCGCATTAATCAGGTAGTCATCTGTATCATTTTGTGGAGCAGTGAAGTCAACACGATCAAAAGCTGAACCAGGAGTTAATGTGAACACCCCATCAACCGTATCCGATAGGAAAGCAGTTGTTCCCGTAACTCCAACTTGAACGCCATCCAAGTAGAATGTATATGCAGCAGTTTCAATCCCACTCAACCAAGCAAAGTTAACGTTAATGGAATTTACTGCATTATCGAATTCAACTTTCAATCTTTCAGAAGCACTACTGTTAGATCCTATCTCCGTATCAGCTCCTGATGCAGTTCCGCTAACACCAAAACCATCATGATCCGTACCACTTACAGTGCTGATACTTGTCTCATTACCATTGATATCATAAGCCGTGATTTCAAAACCATTACCTTCACTATCTGCATTTTCAAAATTAATTATTCCAGATGCTGTATTTGAGGCTACAGCCTCTCCAACACTAATAATCAAGTTCGGTGCATCAGCTATAGCATTTACTGTAACGTAGGCCGTCGCTGTATCACTGTCGCCATTACCATCGGTCACCGTATATTCAAATGAATCTTCACCGGAAAAGTTAGCTTCAGGTGTGTATGTAAAGGTCCCGTCTTCGTTTAAAACAACTGCACCATTAGTTGGCTGTTCAAAAGCACTAATACTGCCAACATCATCGCCTAGGTAATCATTACTTAATACATCGACAATAACCGCTACATCTTCATCTGTATCTGCTTCATCATCCTGAAGTTCAGGGCGGTCATCAAACTCAGGAAAGCCAATATTAATAAGCGCACCATCACTCACTAGACCATCGCTGTCTGTGGTGAAATATTCAAACGAAACTGGCACAGGTTGATAATCTAACTCTTGTTTATCCGAGGAACTGGGCTGCTCGTTAAAAGAATCAGTAGACTGGAAATAAAAGACCGAATCACCACTGGCTACAGATAAGCCACCTGCAGGCAAGCCACCATAACTCTCACCATAAATTTCTTCTATAGTGCCATCATCATCACGATCGACAAATAAGTAACCCACTTGGTTACCGTCAGCATCAGTTGGCAAACTACTAATAGTAAAGCTACTGGTTACACCATCTTCAATATCGGTACCGTGGATATTATCGCTAATATCTTCAGCTTCGCCGGCTTGGAATTCGTATAAATAGCCACCATCAAAGAAAGAAATTGGGCCGTCTTCACCGCTATCAGTTTGATAACTTGCCACTTCACTTACTGAACCAATCGCATTGAATGAGTTCATATCGATAGGAGAGCCATTGAGCTGGATATTGTCGATTAACAAATTGGGATCAACATCAGTATCATCATCATTAAAGGTACCGAAGCCCAGTGTTATGGTTCCTGTTGAAGGCATTATAAAGCTACCAGTTACCCAACCTGAATCTCCGCTACCTACCGTGTCAACATCTGAAAGTAGGGTTAAAACACCGTCTACTGAGATAAAAGAAAAATCATTATAGTCGTCACCTTCACTTTCTGCTGAATCAAAAAACCAATCAAATGAAATGACATCACCAGCGGTTACGGCCAATTTAAATGTTGCAGCAGAGCCATTAGTTGGATCATCGCCTATCGCATCTATAGCACCAGAACTTGCCCCTAGGAAGCTTTCAATGTCGCTCTCATTATCTTCGCCCAAGTCATCATCAGGTGTTAATAGCAACATCGTATCCCCGTCTGTAGGGAGCACATTTGAATTTAAATTAAAACTAAAAGGAAGTTCTTCGACAAAGCTTGCCGTTACATCAGCATCGTAATCAACCGGTGGGTTTAAACCAGCCGGCAACTCTTCTTCGTCATCGCGTTCATCAAAAACAAAATTGATGCCGGTTGTGTCAAAACCATTCTCGGGTGTGACTTCTGCCGCTTCATGGACAACTTGAACGATATCCCCCCCTTCGTTACCGGCACCTGCTGTACCTGCTCCAGCCGCTGTTGCATCTCCAACTTGTGCTGGATCAGTACCATCTAATAAAGCTTGTTGTAAGGCTTCAACATCACTGTCTGTAGCTGCAGGGGCTAGAGGCTCTGTTTGAGCATTCAGGATATCTTCACTGAGCAAGGTCTGAGAGCTACGGCCCAAGGTCAGAATCGAGCCATCAGTGAATTCAACTTCAACCGCTCCGTTCGGGCCAGTGGTGATCACTTCATCTTGAAAAACGCGATCGCCAGCTTGCAAGGTGCGCTGAGATCCATCTATCGCTGTTGCGGTAGCCGTTCCAATAAGTGTTTTAATTATTCCCATTTCTGTAGCCACTGCTCGCTCTCCTAAATATTGTTTTTATCAGCCCATGCTGTAGTTCCACTTTCAGTGGATTACCTTAAGTGATTGAAATTAAAATAGCAATTTTTCGTTTATTATCAATTTAAGCGACTTTAATTCCCGCATAAAGTGTGTCCAAATCTTGATAATTATCAATCAACGGCAATATCAAAGCAGGTTTCGTACCAGCATTTCAACACAAACAAAATGCTGGCGCATAAAAAAACCCCAAATAACGGGGGCTTTTTTTAAATTCTGGATGAGTAAACTAGGTCTAACTGATCATGCTGCATCACTTCGATAAAATGCAGAAGAAAAACGATTTAACATTTCTGCCACTAAAGTTCGGGGCAACCAAGCCTCACCATCGTGTACCACTCTCACGGCCTTAGCTAATTTTTTATGTTGGGCCGCAGTAATATAACCGCGCGCTTTAAAACCGGTATCTTGTAACATCTCGAAGGTCGGTGCCTCGTCGGTTAAAAACAAGGTTTGTGCATCGGGGTAACTTTTACTCAAAAAGTGGCAAAGCATATCCACACTGATCTTTTCTTCATCATTTTTCAAAATAAAGATATCAGGTTGAAAGAAACCAACTTGAGCTACCGTGATTTCAATCGTGGTCGGTTTAACATCGGTCACATTCAGATCTTTATGCTGCGCAAGCAATTGCATTTCAGCACCTATTTCACTTCCAATAATCACAACATTAATCATGCATATACCTTCATTATAGTGGCCAATAATTGCCACTGTTTTTCCCAACCAGTCAGTGGTGATTGCCGAAAACCACTGCGGACAAATTGTTGCATATGTCCTTCGATAACGACGAGCAACAAGTTTGCCGTTTCATTAACCGGTCGACCACCCGCTTCGGTTAAGGTTAGCTCTCGCTCTCGTAAAATTTGTCTGAATTGTGTTTCCAATCGTTCAAAAAATTGGTTAACACGCAGGTGCAACCGCTCTGTTTCACCCGTTAATGCCGTACCCACTAATATACTACTTATACCGGGGTTTTTGGCACTAAACCCTAACAGTAAGGTAATAATCTTTTCACATCGGGTGACGGTATTATGATCATCTTCGAGGATTTTGCCAACCAAACCGAAAACTGTATCTTCAGCAAATTCGATTAAGCCTTCAAACATGCGCGCTTTGCTAGGAAAGTGTCGATACAAAGCGGCTTCTGACACACCTAAACCTTTAGCAAGTTGCGCAGTTGTGATGCGTTCGCCCGGATTTTGCTCTAATTCTCTTGCTAACGCTTCCAATATCGCTTGTCGGCGAGAGCTTTTCTTTTCTGCTCGCGTTTGTTTTTCTTGTTCACTCATCGTCCGCCCCCACGAATTAATGTACCGACACCTTCATCGGTAAACATTTCCAATAACACCGCATGTTGTACTCGACCATCAATAATATGAGCCGTCGTTACACCGGCTTGTACCGCTTCCAATGCACAAGAAATTTTTGGCAACATGCCACCATAAATCACCCCATCATCAATTAAGTCATCCACTTGTTTTACATTTAAACCCGTTAATAATTGACCATCACTATCCAGCAGTCCAGCGGTATTGGTTAATAAGATCAACTTCTCTGCCTGTAATACTTCAGCTAGTTTTCCGGCCACTAGATCGGCATTGATATTATACGATTGGCCATCTTCACCCACCCCAATCGGCGCGATCACCGGAATAAAGTCACTGCGTGTCAACATATCAATCACCGAAGTATCGATGCTTTTAACTTTACCAACATGACCCAAATCGATTAACTCAGAAACGTGAACCGCAGGATCATCGCTATTACGAGATACCTGTAACTTTTCAGCAAAAATCAAACTGCCATCTTTCCCAGTTAGACCCACAGCACGCCCTCCATGGGTATTGATCAAGTTGACAATGCTTTTATTAACTTGGCCACCGAGCACCATTTCAACTATATCCATCGTTTCACTGTCGGTGACTCGCATGCCATCGATAAATTCACTTTCTATACCAATACGATCGAGTAAATCACCAATTTGTGGTCCACCGCCATGCACAATCACCGGATTAATGCCTACGGCTTTTAATAAGACTACATCACGGGCAAAACTGTTCTTGAGTGTTTCATCAACCATGGCATTACCGCCATATTTAATCACCAATGTTTTACCTGAAAATCGCTGTATATACGGTAAAGCCTCGGTCAAAACCTGGGCAATATGAGAAGCGCTTTGTGTATTTAGACTCATTGTTTMATCTTTCTAAAAGGATAAGGTCATTGATGGTTTAACTTGTAACATCTGYTGTTTAAATTGTTGYTTGATTTGTTCAAGYTCATCGACACTRTTAGCCTCAAAACGTAAGGTCAAACMCGGCATCGTATTTGAMGCTCTAACSAGYCCCCAGCCATRWGGATAATCARCRCGTAAACCATCAATAGTGAYWATYTCCGCMCCCGGGAAACTRGCWTCAGAYWCKAACTGCKCCAYAAAYCGYYSACTYTCAYCKTCTTYCATTTCWAGTAGRATTTCTGARGTRCTTTCACGATAGGGCAARGCTGAAAAYACTTCAGTCGGCGTACGTTCMAGCGGRTCATTACTYAAAAACTCTAATAARCGGCAGGCAGCATATAAGCCATCATCAAARCCAAACCAGCGTTCACTGAAGAARATGTGGCCRCTCATTTCACCCGCAAGTTTTGCGCCGGTCTCTTGCATTTTATTTTTAATGATTGAATARCCCGATGGACTCATAATGGCGGTGCCACCYGAACGCGTAATGGATTCTTCCAGTAGGTTCGTGCTTTTTACATCATAAATAATAGTGGCTTCTGGCTCTCGCGACAAAATATCCTGAGCAAACATCACCAATAACCTGTCAGGCCAAATCGGCTGGCCGTTAGCATCAACCACACCAAGTCGATCACCATCACCGTCAAACGCTAACCCTAATTCTGCTTCATGCTGCTGCACCGCGGCCACAAGATCTTGCAAGTTTTCTTCTTGACTTGGATTCGGGTTATGGTTGGGAAAGCTACCATCCACATCACAATATAACTCGATGACCTCACAGCCAAATTCACGTAGTAATTTCGGCGCCACTGCACCCGCAATGCCATTACCACAATCCACCACAACTTTCATCGAACGTGTTGTTTTAACATCACCGACAATACGTTTAATATAATTATCAACGACATTTTCTTTATTTAATGTGCCTTGACCGTTAGAAAAATCGTCTTGTTCTATTCGTTGATATAAAACTTGAAAATCAGGTCCCGATAAAGTTTTACCGGCCAGCACAATTTTTAGCCCATTATATTCAGCCGGGTTATGACTGCCTGTCACCATGACCCCTGACTTTGTGCCTAGTTCTTCACAGGAAAAATACATTATCGGCGTGGGTACGCGACCAATATCTATCACATCACAACCACTGGCTAAGATACCATCGATTAAGGCTTGAGCAAGACTATCACTCGATAAACGACCATCTCGACCCACAACAATACGAGGATGTTTCTGTGCTAATGCTTCGCTACCTATCGCCTTACCAATAACAATGAAGGTATCTTCATTGATCCCCTCGCCCACGATGCCACGAATGTCATAGCTCTTAAAGATGCTGGCATCAATTTCTGTTAGTTCTTGCTCTGCTTCTCTTTCTAAACTACTTCCTTGCCCAGAAGCATCATCAGCATTAAACATTTTACCTTTTTCTGCTGCTATTTTAGATTTGGCTTTAGTATGTTCCCGTCCCATAGTCTGAATATCATCAATAACATCATGGAGTGGGCGATATGCCATTTTGTATTTTGGTTTTAACATRCCTTTTTGCAAATCTACCAATTGTTTTCGTAGTGTCTTCACATCATGTTTTAGCARTAGCCGCTGCCATGTCTCACGTAAAAACCATAATGCCACTAATACAATAAGCAATGATGCTAAKAGTACGATAGGTAACGCTGACGTTTTATTACTGATGGGCCAATACGACAGGCGCCAATAACTATTTGGTATTGCCTGAGTAAAGCTTGCTACACCTTGCTTCCATTGAATGTTGCCTTTGCTCATAACCTTAACGAGTTGCTTGCTGCCCTGCTTAAGTTCCACATAGCCCTGGCCGCCATATTCTTCCACCAACAAATTATCAACCACATCCGGTGTTACCGCGACTAACAAGACGCCTACTACCTGTTCATTCGCGTCGGTGATTCGCTGAGCTAATAATAAATAAGCCTTGTCAGTGCCAAGGGCTAAAATACCCATCGGTGCGCTGCCCAGCTTTTTCGCCTGCCGTAAACTATTTAACGTAGCAAAGGTAATAGGCAAACAGGCATTAGGATCGGGTTGATCAACCGCGGCGGCAATTAAACAGACCTTATTTGCATTGGGGAACAACGAACTCAATAATCGCTGCTGTTGCTCGATGAGTATTTCATTCTGTGTTGCTAATGCAATAGCGAGTTCCGGTGACTGGGCTGTCGAGGCCACCCGGTCAGCCATCGCTTGTACTCGGGCAGAAATAGAGGCGAAAATCTGCTGCGATATCTGTTGTTGATACTGACTTTGCACGTCGTGTAATTGTTTATTAGCTTGCTGATGTTGCCCCAAAAGGCCGACAACGACGGCTAAACAACTTAATGCCAAGGTTAAAAGTGCAACGGGCTTCCCACCTACTTTCACTGCAAATTTTGTTAATTCTTTCATCCCTTTCCCTTTTGCCTGCATCAAAATAAGTGCTTAATGTCGGCCTGTATGACCAAAACCACCTGAGCCTCGTTCTGAACTGGTAAATTCGTCAACCTGTTCAAAACCAACTTGAGCTACAGGAATAAAGACCATTTGAGCAATGCGTTCACCTATGACGATTTCAAATTCAGTTTGTCCTCGATTCCAACATGATACAAACACTTGTCCCTGATAATCACTATCAATCAAACCCACCAAATTACCCAAAACGATGCCATGTTTATGGCCTAAACCCGAGCGAGGTAATAACACCGCGGCCAAACTGGAATCATCTATATGTATTGCGAACCCTGTTGGAATTAACACGGTATCTCCCGGCGCTAAAATAATATTTTCATCTATGCATGCTCGAAGATCTAAACCCGCCGATCCAGATGTCGCATAGTTGGGTAAAGCTATCGACTCACCCAAGCGAGGATCAAGCAGTTTTAGTTGTATTCTTTGCATCATATTGCTCAATAATTAATGTCATTAAATCTCTAGCCAACTGTGCTTTTGATGCCAGTTCTAATGTGTGATTGCCGTTTGGCCAAAACACCGCTAACGCATTTTGGTCAACGGCAAACCCCAGACCATTGCCAACCTGATTTGCCGCAATCATATCCAAACCTTTACGTTGCAGTTTTTCCTGTGCATAAGCGGTCACATCCTGCGTTTCTGCAGCAAAGCCCACGACAAAAGGTTTATCTTCTTGTCGGGCAACATCAGCAACAATATCGAGTGTTGGCTCTAATTCTATGCTCAACGTATTTTGGTCTGTTTTTTTAATTTTATTTTTCACCCATTCGACAGGTCGATAATCAGCCACTGCAGCACAGCTAATAAAAATGTCACTTTCCCCCACTTTAGCCATCACATTTTCATACATCACTTGCGCGGTTTCAACATCAATACGGTTAACCCCGGTCGGTGTTGCTAAATGTACAGGTCCAGCAATTAATGTTACCTCCGCGCCCGCTTCAACCGCTGCTTGAGCAACGGCAAAACCCATTTTTCCCGAACTTCTATTACCGATAAACCGTACCGGGTCAATAGGTTCAAAAGTCGGGCCCGCAGTGATCAATACCCGCTTACCTTGTAACTTTTTAGGCACTAGCAACCGGTTCATTTCAGCAACGATATCCATCGGTTCTAATAAACGACCTTCGCCTTGTTCACCACACGCTTGATCACCACTCGCGGGTCCTAACACCTGTACACCTCTTGATCGTAATACTTCAAGATTCGCCATCGTTGCTTGATTAGACCACATCTTGTTATTCATTGCCGGTGCAATTGCAAGTGGGGACTCACTCGCCAAACTCAGTGCCGATAATAAATCATCTGCTCGTCCCTGTGCCAGCCTGGCAATCACATCGGCACTTGCCGGCGCAACTAAAAT
>NVRG01000045.1 GCA_002400805.1 Gammaproteobacteria bacterium | reverse complement strand
TCCCAACCCCAACTGCCATCACTGTGTTTTAATTTGATGTTGTTCAGTTTTAACTGATAAAACCGTTCTCGGGCTTGGTTTTGCAACGGTGAGATCCGTTCTACACTAAAGACGCGATCCACTAAACGAGATAACACAGCCGTTTGATATCCCGAGCCTGTACCCACTTCTAATACTTTTTTCTTTGGTAAGCCCGCCAATAAGATTTCCGTCATTCTGGCCACAATAAAAGGCTGAGAAATAGTCTGGCCATGACCAATAGGTAACGCAGTATCTTCATAAGCCCGACTGGCTAAAGCTTCATCAACAAATATATGGCGAGGTAACTCGCGCATCACCGTTAATACATCAATATTTTGAATACCCTGCTCTTTTAAGCGTGCAATCAAACGATCACGGGTACGCTGAGAAGTCATGCCTATGCCTTGATGTTGAGCAATCACGCAGTCACACCTTGCAACCAGTTAGCGACACCATCAATGGCATCATAGCGTGTTAAATCAATTTGTAATGGTGTTACCGAAATTTTTCCCCGACGAATAGCATCAAAGTCAGTACCAAAACCAGCATCCTGCTCTTCACCCGCTGGACCCACCCAATACATCGCACGCCCCCGAGGATCAAATTCTTTAACCACCGGTTCCGCCTTATGACGATGGCCCAGACGAGTGCTTTCAAAACCGGTAATTTCTGCTATCGGCAAATCAGGGACATTCACATTTAAGATTGTATCTGCAGGCAAAGAAGATTGTTTAAGCTGTGCTACCAATTTCTGTGCCGCCCAAGCGGCCGTTTCATAATGAGTGCCATCGCTACCCACTAATGAAATGGCAATGGCCGGGAAACCAAGAAATCGGCCTTCCATCGCAGCGGCTACCGTACCTGAATACAAAACATCATCGCCTAAATTAGCACCTGCATTAATGCCAGAAACAACCATATCCGGTTCGTCTTCCAATAAACCAGTGATCGCTAAATGCACACAATCGGTGGGTGTACCTTCGACCCGATAAACACCATTTTCTAACTGACTCAGCCGTAATGGGTTATCAAGAGTGAGTGAATTACTGGCACCACTACGGTTTCTATCCGGAGCCACTACGGTAATTTCACCTAGGTTTGATAATGCATCAGCTAAGGCTTTAATTCCTTGGGCCATATAACCATCATCATTACTTATCAGAATTTTCATTGTTTACTTTTTTGGCCTTACACAACTATCTCATCGCGTCATATATTAGCAAAAATGCATAAAAAAAGGGCATCTTGTCAGATGCCCTTTTTTTTACTTGCTCAGATTAAACCAGAACGTTTTTAGATTGACCACCACCATAGCTATGGAACTGCATGGGCTCTCCCCCCGGTGTGACTTTAACCGCACAGTATTTAAACTCTGGGATCTTAGCCGCTGGGTCAAGTGCATCATTCGACAATTTATTAACTGCCGCTTCGTAATAACAGAAGGCCATAAATACCGCACCCGTAGGCACAGATTCATCTGCACGTGCAATCATTGAAATCTCTCCGCGTCGGGTAGCTAAGGTAATCATCTGCCCAGGAGAAACACCCATCTCATCCAAACTAATTGGATTGATGGTTGCAACTGCTTCAGGTTCCAACGCATCCAATACATTTGAACGACGTGTCATCGAACCTGTATGCCAATGCTCTAACATTCGGCCAGTAATTAATATAAATGGATATTCTTCATCAGGTCGTTCTGCCGGTGGCACGATATCGGCTGGAACAAATTTACCTAAACCATTTTCACGTTCAAAGGATTCAGTAAAGATGATATCTTCACCCGGGTCACCTTCGTTCAAGCAGGGGTAGACGATCGAACCTTCCTTCTCCAAACGTTCCCACGTCATACCTGCCATGGTAGGTACGGCTTTGCGTATTTCCTCAAATACCTCTTCTGAATCTTTATAATTCCAATCCAAACCCAGTCCCCGTGCCATTTCTTGGATGATCCATAAATCTTGACGCGCATCACCTGGAGGAGAAATCGCCTGACGGCCTATTTGAACTAAGCGATCAGTATTGGTAAAGGTGGCTGTTTTTTCAGCAAAAGCAGAAGCAGGTAAGACTACATCCGCCAAATATGCCGTTTCGGTCAAGAAAATATCTTGCACCACCATATGGTCTAATTCAGCCATTGATTGACGGGCATGATTCGCATCTGGATCTGACATCGCTGGATTTTCACCCATGACATAGAGTCCTTTCAAATCACCAGCATGTATCGCATTCATGATCTCAACTACTGTCAAACCTGGTTTGTTATCTAACTCACAACCCCATAGTTCTTCAAAATAAGCATGGGCTTTTTCATCGGTGACCGGTTGGTAATCAGGGAATACCATTGGGATCAATCCCATATCTGATGCACCTTGTACGTTATTTTGACCACGCAATGGATGCAAACCAGTGCCTGGACGACCAATTTGTCCAGTCATCAAGGACAATGAAATCAAGCAACGTGCGTTATCCGTGCCGTGAACATGCTGTGAAATCCCCATGCCCCATAAAATCATTGACGCTTTAGAGGTTGCATATAATCGAGCCACCTCTTTCAAGGTTTCAGCTGGTACCCCACAGATCGGCTCCATCAGCTCAGGCGTGTAGGCTTTTAAATGCACTTTCATCGCCTCAAAACCTTCGGTACGTTCTTTAATAAACTCAGGATCCACCAAGTTTTCTTCAATGATGGTATGCATCATCGCATTTAACATCGGAACATCACTGCCAAATTTAAAGGCGACGTGATGTGTTGCTTGACGCGATAAATCGGTTGTACGCGGATCCATCAAAATTAGTTTCGTACCACGGCGCATCGCATTTTTCATCCATGTTGCACCGACTGGATGATTTACCGTTGGGTTAGCACCGATAATGACAAGAACTTCAGCTTTATCCACATCTGAGACTGGATTCGATACCGCACCAGAACCTAAACACTCTAATAAAGCCACAACGGAAGACGCATGACAAAGTCGCGTACAGTGATCAACATTATTCGTTTTAAAGCCTGTTCTCACCAGTTTTTGGAATAAATAGGCTTCTTCATTACTGCCTTTTGCACTACCAAAACCAGCCAAGGCATTCGGTCCTTGCTTATCACGGATATTAACAAAGCCTTTCGTTGCAACGGCTAAGGCTTCTTCCCATGTTGCTTCACGGAAAATTTTATCAACATCATTTGGATCCATGGAGAATTCAGCAGATTTAGGCGCGCCTTCCCGACGAATCAAGGGTTTAGTTAAACGATGTGGAAGATGCACATAGTCAAACCCATACCGACCTTTCACACATAGGCGACCTTTGTTCGCCGGCCCATCACGACCTTCAACAAACAAGATTTTATCGTCTTTGATGTTATAAGTAAGCTGACAGCCCACACCACAATAAGGGCACACTGAGTCAACTTTCTTATCGGGTTTTTCCATACCCACATCATTGGCGGGCATCAATGCTCCTGTTGGGCAGGCTTCAACACACTCACCACAAGCCACACAGGTACTTTCGCCCATCGGATCATCAAGATCAAATACAATACTGGTATGCTTTCCACGTGATGCTAAACCAATAACATCATTATTTTGCACGTCACGACATGCCCGTATACAACGCGTGCATTGAATACAGGCATCCATATTCACGGTAATACCTGGATGTGATGCATCACAGGCGGGTTGATCACGAGCTTCAAAACGAGGCAAACCTAAATCAAGTTTTTTCGCCCAAAAATCCAGCTCAGAATTAAGTGTATGAGGTTGCTCAGATACATCGGACTTCAGTAACTCCAATACCATCTTCTGTGACTTAACCGCACGTTCGCTATTAGACTGAATATTCATGCCTTCAGTGGGTTGACGACAGCATGACGGTGCTAATACACGTTCACCATCAATTTCAACCATACAAGCACGACAGTTACCATCCGAGCCTTCTCGGTCTGAATAACATAAATGTGGGATATCTACGCCATTACGCTTAGCCACATCTAGAATTGTTTCATCTGCATCGGCTGAAAGCGCTTCACCATTTAACGTAAAATTAACTGTTTGAGTGATTTCTACAGGATTAATAGCCATTATTTCAGCTCCGCCTTAGTTAACTCTTCGGGAAAGTACTTCATCACCGAGCGAATCGGGTTAGGTGCAGCTTGACCTAAACCACAAATAGAAGCATCGATCATGACGTCCGATAGTTCTTCCAGTAAATCTTCATTCCATGTTGGTTCTTCCATCAAGGTCACTGCTTTCGCTGTACCGACACGACATGGGGTACATTGACCACAGGATTCGTCTTCAAAGAACTTCATCGCATTAACGGCTAAGTCTCGCGCCTTATCTTGATCCGAAAACACCACGATAGCGGCTGAACCGATAAAACAACCATATTCTTGCAGAGTATCAAAATCGAGCGGCACATCACCTAATGATGCAGGCAAAATACCACCAGAGGCACCACCGGGGAAGTAGCCATAAAACTCATGGCCTTCTTGCATACCGTCACAATATTCATCAATCAATTCGCGCATGCTAATACCGGCTGGCGCTAAATGCACACCCGGTTTATTAACACGGCCACTGACAGAAAATGAACGTAAACCGATACGGCCATTTCGTCCATGATCCGTTAAGCATTCTGGGCCTTTTTCTAATATGTCACGAACCCAATATAAAGATTCCATATTGTGTTCTAAGGTAGGCCTGCCAAACAAACCCACTTGAGCCACAAATGGTGGACGCAGACGTGGCATACCACGTTTACCTTCAATGGATTCGATCATCGCCGATTCTTCACCACAAATATATGCACCGGCCCCACGGCGTAAATATAACGCGGGCATATTTTCTACCGGTGGATTCGCTTCTAGCTTGGCAATCTCTGCTTCTAAACTTTCTCTGATTGCTGCATATTCATCACGGAGATAGATGTATATCTCGTTGATGCCAACCGCCCAAGCTGCAATTAAGGCACCTTCAAGGAAGCAATGTGGATCGCGATCTAAATAATATTTATCTTTGAATGTACCTGGCTCACCTTCATCGATATTAACCGCCATCAATTTTGGATCAGGTTGCTCTCGTACAATTCGCCATTTACGACCAGCGGGGAAACCCGCACCACCCAAACCACGAAGGCCAGAATCGTCCATCGCATCCAACACTTTATCTATGCCGTATGTGCCATCCATACAAGAACGGTAAGTTTGATAACCGCCTTGTGCAACATAGGTGTCATAGTCGATGGGTTGAATAGTTTCAGGTTCAACTGATTTTTGCTCAACAGCCTGTTCAACTTTGGCCACATCGGCATGCTCAATTGGATTCATTCCAACTACGGCAACCGGCGCTTTATCACAACGTCCGATGCATGGCACACGTTGCACACGCACACCATCACCCAAGCCATTTTCTAATGAGCTTATTAAATCTTGGGCGCCCATCATGTCGCAAGTCAATGACTCACACACACGTACTGTTAATTCTGGTGGCGGTGTTTCATTTTCTTTAATTACATCAAAGTGGTGGTAGAACGTTGCAACTTCATACACTTCCGCTTTGGATAGTTTCATCTCACGTGCCAAGGCAACTAAGTGAGGTGCCGAAATATGCTGATAGGCATCTTGGATCTTGTGTAAATGCTCGATTAATAAATCTTTTTGACGAGATTCATCGCCTAATAAGGCTTGAACTTCTGCCAATGCTTTGGGATCAACCTGACGACCTTTCCCAACAGCTCTAGGTAATTTCAGTTTATTACCCTGTTTTCGAGCACTAATTTGCTGCTCACTCATGAAACGGCCTCTCTCAACTTATGCCACCAACTGGCATTTTAATTCGCTACAAACAACAAAAATTACCACGTGAGGAGGTGCTTGTGAAGTAAATAACGCTTTGTCACTAATAGACAAAAACTGCAATGACTCGATTTGGGAACTAATGTCCTTGGCAAAAATTTATTTAAGAAAAAATGTCCGCACCAAACAATGGCAAAATGCTGAAATCAACACTATTTTGGTGCAAAGCCGATCAAATAAAAACAGTTATGTCACTGATATTATTTGAATTTTTATTATTTTCGTTGTTTTCGTTGTAAAATCAAACTTTAAACGAACAACCTTGAATCCAAGCGACTAATTTTATTGCACTACAAAACATAATAACCCAATTTTGCGCAAGGGTATTACAAAATATTTGTTAATTGTAATCCCAGCTCGCGATCAAAGCTAAACATAAATAATATTAATTTTTTTCACTATGACTACTCGATAAAAGATGCCCCTATTTTTAACCAAATTGCCTCATTTTCATCTACTTAATATCACTATAACGGTCAGTTTTTCACTTATTAAATCGATGCAACAGGAGTATAGTTGAACTAACAGTAAGGCCGCTATTTGTGCCTCTACCGTTCCATCTCCAGTCAGGAATTCAATATGCCGCGAGGTAAATTGCATGGTGACGCCAAATAATAAAGAATTAAAAATGAAGGAATCGGATCTGATCGTCTCCAAGACAGATATCAAAGGTCAGATTACCTATTGCAATGACAGCTTTATGGAATTTTCCGGTATCTATGAAGAAGAGTTATTAGACCAGCCACACAATATCATCAGACATCCAGATATGCCACGCGCTATGTACCGCCTTATGTGGCAAACCTTACAGCAAGAAAATGAATTTTTTGGATTTATTAAAGACCTACGGAAAAATGGTGGTTTTTACTGGAACTTTGCCAATGTCACGCCGAGCTTTGATGGTGAAAGCAAATTACGCGGTTATTTTGCTGTACGTCGCTATCCGATGCCAGATGGCATTGAATTTTTCCAAACTTTATACCAGCAAATGTGCGAAGTCGAAGCGCGTATAAAAAATGAACACGAAGCAATGGATGCTTCAATACAAATCTTGAACGATGCCGTTCAGGATAAAGGGGGATACAATGAATTTATTTGCTCCTTTTACCGTTAAACAAGTGTTATGGGTCAATACAAGTTTACTCATAACGGTTCTCATTTCTAATACCCTCTTTGTGATTTCACCTCAGATTTTATTGGTCACTGCAGCGCCAGCAATTTTCATTTTATTTCTCATAAAAAAAACCTATCTCATACGCCAAGATCCGGTGGTGAAAGAAATTCAACGTATGGCGAAGAAAATCAGCGGCGGCAGTCTTGACTGTCGAATTATGGGGGTAGCATGGGAACATCCACTTAATGCATTAGCCCATCAATTAAATGATGCCCTAGATCAAATAGAAGCATATATCCGTGAAGTTGATGCGGTATTACGACTAGCCAGAAAAGGACAGTATTACCGCCGTACTTTAGCCGCAGGCATGGATGGTCGTTTCAAAGTTGGTTTACAAAGAGTAGATCAATCATTACAGATAATGGAAGAATCTTTTCAGCAGAGACAAGTTGATTCGATGTTTGCCGAATTAGGTCAATTGAAAACCACTAACTTGTTAAATAACCTTACCGATAATCAAAGTGATCTTAACGATATTAGAGAGGACATGAATAATGTCCAACAACTTTCAAATCAGGCCGTTGAAAAAGCAATGACGAACCAACCTCTCGTTGCTAATGTTGTCACTAAATTAACGGATGTGGTCGATCGTTCTAGCACTTTGCGCCAACACTCTGAGGAATTAATGGTTAGCAGCCAAGAAATATCAGAAATGGTACAGATGATTACCGGTGTCGCTGAACAAACCAACCTTCTTGCCTTAAATGCGGCTATCGAAGCTGCACGTGCAGGTGAACATGGTCGTGGCTTTGCCGTTGTTGCTGATGAAGTCAAAATATTAGCTGAAAGCACTAAGGATGCTGCAAACAACATTGCACAAATTATCAAACGGTTTACTTCGGCTAGTTCAGGTATGGCTGAAAGCACCGAAACCATGTCAGCAGCAGCCCAAGAATCAAAAGATATTATTACTGATTTTGAACAAAGTTTTGGTGAATTTGCCCAGCTTGCTCAATCAACAAATGAACAGGTTGCATCCGTTAAAATAACCTGTGATGCAGCGTTAATAAAAGTCGATCATGTGGTTTACATGCAAAACGCATATCGTACCGTCGAAATAAATGATGCAACGCATGAAGATAGCCAAAAAATATCCGAAGATCATCTTAATTGTAATTTTGGTCGGTGGTATTACAATGAAGAAGGTAAAGGTTCATATGGTCACCTTCCTGTTTACAACTCACTTGCTGCACCGCATGAGCGCTTACATGACAATGTACATGCTGTAATTGATGAAATGAAAAATCAAGCCTGGCAAACTTCAGCCTCGAGTCAGCAAAATATCCTTAAATATTTCAACGACGCCGAGCAGGCAAGTTCCGAGTTAGTACAACTTGTTGACCAAATGGTATCTGAAAAAGAAAAATTTGAAACCAGTTCAACGACACAAACGGATATTGAACTATTTTAGGCCTATTATTAAAGCCCTGTTTTTTCTTTAGCCTGCTGCTCTACTTCTTGTAACCATAGATCATGGTGCTGCTGCGCCCAAGCCGTATCAACTTGGCCGGTCACCATGCCTTCCAATGCCCCTTCAGTACCCACAGTACCAATATAGATATGGCCAAAGGCAAAGGC
>NVRG01000044.1 GCA_002400805.1 Gammaproteobacteria bacterium | reverse complement strand
TGCAAGCTGAAACGGCTGAACAAGCATTAGACTTATTGGAAACAGAACAGCCGGAGGTGGCCATTGTTGATATTAGGTTACCCGGTATCGACGGCGATGAGTTTATACGTGAAGCGATAGAACGTCAGAAGCCGCTAGCATTTGTTATTTGTTCAGGATCACCGACCTATGGCGTACCGGCAGATCTACGTCAGCAAGTTAGTGTATCAGAACATTTTTTCAGAAAACCAGTGACTAACTTTGAAGAGTTAGAGCAAGATGTATTACGGATAATGAAAAAGTCTGCGTAGGCGGCCCATATCTAAGCCGCACCAACCGAGAACGCCAACACTTTACTTATTTGGGCTAAACTCAGCTCAGATTGTTGTTGCCATTCATTAAAGGCATCTTGGACTGATTGTATATCTCTTTTACTGTTGGGATATTTATCGACAACACCAGCATCGATCAATGCCGCCACGCCATCAGTAGCTAAAATAAAGCCATCTTTACCCATACTACGCAGGAAATATTGGCAAGTTCTAGGGCCTAAGCGCGAACCATTTTTATGCAGAAATTGTAATAAACCCACAAAATCAGCGCTGGGCCAATCAGCAATAAATTGTCCAAAAGAGTCATGACTCTCACGAATTTCGAGCATCATGGCTGCATTGGCTAAAACAGTAACAATTTTTTGATGATTTCTAATGATACGCACATCACTCACAAGCGCATCAATATCCTCAGGGCTCATCCAAGCACAACGATCTACATTAAATTGCCAGAATGCCTCTTCAAAACCAGCCCATTTGCTATCAATGACTCGCCAAACAAAGCCAGCTTTAAAAACAGATCTTGTCATCTCGGCTAAATAGCGATCGTCAGTAATGGCAATCAAAGCATTATTGGTTTTAAGATTGTCAGGAAGAAGCGTTTTGAGATTTTTCTCGCTACCTATACGCTCTACCGCTCGTTGATAAATGGTTTCAAATTTCTTCATTTTTATTGATCTGGCAAGACAGTGTGTTATTAGAAGGTGAAGTTTTTGATATTTCTCAAACCTCAACTAGGAAATATTAATACATACCCCATTTCTCTTGATGGGAACCATAATCTCCAGGCGAAAAACAGCAGTTAATCCAGACTAACCCGGCTGTTTCAGCTAAGACGGATTTTGCTCCCTCACTGGTTCGCCACCAGTGCTGTAAGCTGAAATTATTGGGCTCAGCAGCAATAATGCCAATGTGTGCTTTATCGGCAAAGGCCATTTTGTAGAGGCTATAACTTCGACGGGCATGTACATCGCCAGAATAAAGATCAATTGTGGCGTGGCCCGGCTTATTTTCGCTGAACCAATCTTTTACCATCACGGCGCTGAGGTAAGTGCGATCTTGAGCAGAAGCGGGGGTAGGAATGGTGATTAATTGATCAGTATTAATGCCGTGTTTGACTAGAAAGGCACTAGCTTGTTCGGCATAGGTAGCATGAAGAGGATTAACATGCCTATTGTCGGGACCGCCAGTGGTGATGAGCAGTTGGTAGCCGCCCTGTTTAAATTGAGTGATAGCTGTTAATAAGGCCGGCTCGGCGAGCCAGCCTTCGACAACCAAATATTGACCATTTATCGGCTGATCTTGCGCTAAAAAGTAGCCGATATTGCGAAATACAACATTCAATACGGTGGCAATAACCACCGTGAAGATAATCAGGCCCCAAAAAGTTGGCAGCCAGACCTGACGACGCTTAAATAATGAGGGTAAAGCCATAGCGCACTATAAAGTGAAGTTAAAGTAGATACTTAGTCTTTTTGCTCTAACTGGAAGCTATTGTTATCGTCGACGATGTGATGTTCTAGATCCAAAATTTCTTCTTCAGGTTCATTCATATGAATCATTTGACCATTGACTGCCGAGCCCATGGCCATCTCAAGCAAGTGGTAATAAACATTGCCTTTAACTTTCGCCTTTGGCGCTAGTTCTACATGCTCAGAGGCATAGACATTGCCAATAATACTGCCATTGACCACCAGATTAGGGACTCTGACTTCACCTTCAACCGTGCCCATTTCACTTAAGGTGAGTACGGAATCGCTGTCCCCTGTTGCATTGACATTGCCTGCAATACTGCCATCGATGCGTAAGCCGCCACTGAAGCTGATATCACCTTTGATGTGAGTATGTTGCCCTATTAACGTATCAATACGGGTAGATTTACCTTTGCGTTTTTTTTTATTGAACATCTCTCACCTCAGTTAGTATGCATCTTCAACTTGCCAGTCAAAAATTTGTGACACCGTTTTCTTTTTCTTTTGTTTAATTGTGATAATAATCTTTTCTGGTTCGGTATTGTCGGTTATTTTTAATTGACCTTCAATCACTTGCACATGACGTAGATTGAGCGAGTGTTCTTTTACCATGATATTTTCGGTTTTGCCATTGCGTTTTGTGGCGGTGCTAATGGTAATTGTTCCCGTTAGTGCTTTGGTGATTTTTTGCCCTTGAGTGATGACAACGCGGTAGCGGAAGCTGTCGGCGGAATGATCATCCGCTTGGAGTAATATGTTTCGAATCTGTAGTTTGCTAGAACTATTACCTTGGGTGACCGTTTGATAAAACACCAGTTCTTTATGTAGATTGATAAGCTCATTTTGCAACTCAACTACTTGTTGTTGTAGTTGCTCATCGGTGGCTTGCTGAATGGCTAAATGATGTTGCTGTTCGGTCAGTATATTATTAAGTTCGGCATTACTCTCGTTGAGTTGCAGATTTTGTGTTGTCTTAATTTGCAGTTGCTGTTCGAGGTTTAGTTGCAGTTTCTCGAGTTTCTCTACGTATTGTTGTTGCGCTAAGGAACTGTTTTGATTGATATACCACTGAATGGCGACGGTGGTGGCGATGATCGCCAATATAATCCCCAGCCAACGAAGTGGCTGAGGTTGTTTGATGACGTGTTTAGCGAGTGAAGACATGGCTAGGGCAGTGTTGCAATGTGATTGATGGCGGTGGTTTCATCAAAACCAAACATAATGTTCATATTTTGTATCGCTTGGCCTGATGCACCCTTGACCAAATTATCGATGGCAGACAGTATCACAACGGTATCGCCATCTCTTGGTTGATGGACTGCTAGTCGGCAGATGTTAGCACCACGGACACTGCGGGTTTCGGGATGAGACCCGGCAGGCAAGATATCAACAAAAGGTTCGTCAGCATAACGTTGTTCGAACAAGGCTTGTAAGTCGACATCTTGGGTTAAACGGCCATATAAGGTTGCATGGATGCCTCGTATCATCGGTGTTAAATGTGGCACAAAGGTAAGGTCTACCGATTGTTGAGCGGCTAAAGCCAAGCCTTGTTCTATCTCTGGTAGGTGGCGATGGCCAGCTACTGCATAGGCTTTCATATTTTCAGATGCTTCAGTTAATAGGGTGCCTATCGCGGCTTTACGCCCCGCTCCACTGACGCCTGATTTGGTATCAGCAATCAAATACATAGGATCAATCACCTTATTTTCTAATAAGGGTAAAAATCCTAGTTGCGTGGCTGTTGGATAACAGCCGGGCACGGCAATGAGTTGCGCCGTTTTGATCGCTGCACGATTCACTTCCGGTAAGCCATAGACGGCTTGTGCAATTAATTCTGGGCAGGTGTGGGGCGTGTTATACCACTGCTCCCAAACTGCCACATCTTGTAGGCGGAAATCTGCAGATAGATCAATGACACGGGTACCACGTTTAATAAGCTCAGGCACCAGTGCCATAGCCACAGTATGTGGTGTAGCAAAAAAGACTACGTCACAGTTAGCCAGTAAATCGATGTCTGGTTCGGTGAAGGCGAGGTCGATATGTCCGCGTAAATTCGGGAATAATTCGGCAACAGGCATGCCTTTCTCACTACGCGAGGTGATAATCTCAAGCGAGACTTCTGGGTGGCCCGCTAAGAGTCTAAGTAGTTCTACGCCGGTGTAACCGGTGCCACCAACAATACCAACTTTAATCATGATCTATCTCTAGAAATGTCATTTCAACGATACATAATAAAAGAGCTATCAAGAAAGCGAAAGAGTTGATGTGCTGTCAGTCTTTATTAAGTAGTTGTTCTAGTCTTTGTTTTTGCAATAGGTATTGGTTTGTAGTCAGGGTGTTTTCTTGATTGAAGGTCAATTCTGTAATGTAAAGCGGGTAGCGCTGATGTGATTTACGTAAACGCAAGACTAGTTCTCTGACCCCATCAAATAAACGTTTGTCATTGGCCTTACCTTGAAAACATTCTGCACCACAACAGATTTTACATTGGGCATTGTCATTGGCCGACTCCATTTCAATGGTAACGGGCAGGTAACCTTGGGYAGGTGGTGTTTGAATCGCTATGGCATTGGTAGTCCAGTGATCTTTCTTTTTATTGAGGCGATAAAAGCGTAAGCGACTAATGGTGTTTTTAAGCTTAATCGTATTTAGAAAATGATAGAAATGCGTGATTAGGGTTGATTCAGTCAAATCTTCAAACTGTTGTTTAATGATATTGCCCAATTCATCAATCAAATAAAGGGTAATRATTTTTTTATGGAGTTGGAGGAATAAAGTAATTTGATCGGGGGATTGCAACCGTAACAATTGATTCAATAACACACTATCTGTCAGTGAATGATCAAACTTGCTGGCAGAAAATTGAGTATTAGCCGTGGCTAAAGTCTGAGTTAATTCTTTTTGTTTGGATAAAAAACTGACATCACAACGGCCAGCTTGCCACTGGATGCGGTAGTGTTGATCAGAAATCTTAAGGTGATAATTACCACTGGCCGAATTCAGCATGTAGTGGGCAATYACTTCGCTGTATAGAGTCGATATACGTTTGCTAATGGCTTGACCATGGCTTTCTGAGGGGCACCAGCAGGAGAGGGCGCCCGCAGTGATGTTCGTCGGTTGCCAGCGAATTAGACTGGCTAACATTTGTAGTGGTGAATCGACTTTTTGCTGAGTGAGGTAATGCCACTGCCCCCATGAGGAATAGGCTAGGGCTTCGACGGTTAATACTAAGCTTTGTCTGTTAACGGCATGATTGAGTGGATCACTGTTTAAACTTGAGAGCACAAGGCCTTGCTGACTTAACTTATCCTTGGGACGTTGTTCAAGGTTTACAAATATCAGCACCTGTTTGAGCTCAGCCTTGCTGGCGAGCGATTGTTCTATAGTGGTCTCTACCGATGTGGCAACCGGCGAGTTTAATAATAGCTGCACTAATTGCAGCACCGTATTGATCGCAATTTTACCGGTTTCATCAGCAATTTTAAGTCGAGATGATTTTGCTAAAATCTGATTGTTGATGGCCCAAGCCAGAACTTGCAGTAAAGAGTCCGCTTGATACAAAGGCGGCGTGGTTGTCGTTATAGGGCGATCACTGATCGCCCAGCCTTGATCTTGAGTCGTGCGATGTAAATAAATGTGTTCTTCAGGGCTTGCCGGCAACAAGGCGAAAGGTAAGTGACTGATGATATCGGGTGCAACATCATGCAATTTCTGTTTTTGTTTTAGTTGTGTTTGCTGAAATTCAACTGTTAAATCTTGTTGGGAAGCAAAGGTGAGAATACTGTGGCCAACATCAAATAATAGGCTACGGACCTGGTCATATTCGTTGGCACACTGACGATAATGAGATTTTGAGCGGCTATCTAATGCTTCTATTTGTTCTTCTGACCATTGCCATAAATAAACAAGGTCTCTACAAAAGTCTCGTCGCCATGTATAGCGGGCATGGGCAACGCTTTGTGACAGACGTTCTTTAAATAAAACATATAAAGATTGTTGTGCCAGCAAAAGTTGCTCAACTGAGAGCGATGATGATTCCGTTATGGCATGAAGTTTAAGTAAGCGGCAATCCAGTTGTAATGGATCGCGTTTCCCTTGATAAACGGCCTGTTTATAGCTTTGGCTTAGCCATGGAATATCAGGATATACATCAAGTATGTGCTGTTGATAAAGTAACTCTAGAGCGGATTCCATGCCTCGATCCATGGCCGAGTTGAGAAGCTGATAACACTGGTCGAATAAATCTTGAGCATTAATTTCTGAGGGGAGCTTACCGAAATCAATAAAGGTATTGTGGCTGAGTCGCCGTTGTTCTTTCAGTTGCTGCACTACTTGTTGGTAGTCTGATTCTTGTTCCGGTGAAATGCCCCACCAAAGCGGTATGCTGCCGGCTAACACTAAACCATTTAGATAAAATCGATCTAAGTCATATGCGGAGAGAGGATGTTGGCTTAGCGAGTCCACATTGATGAGGCGAACATCTAGCGAGATTGATAAACTTTCCGCCCAGTTCTGCACAGCAATGAGTTTCTGCTTTAGTAGTTTTTGATCGTGTTCAGCTTCTTGGTTGCTGTGTACTAGCCATAAATCAAATTTGGCATTATCAGGAAAATTGATTCCACCATTATCATTAATAAGATAGACACCTAAAATAGGGTAGTGCCTTAAGGCCTTACGTTTAAAAGCAAAGCTATTATTAAATTTTTGCGCCGCATCCAGATCAGCATCCTTAGGTTGAAAGTCGCTGATTCCGGCAGGGATCTGGTTACTGATAAATCCGGGCAGGGCGGTTGAGTTGGTATGAAATATGAGTGGGAGTAGCTCAAAAAAAGGCTGCTGAGCTATAGGGGATAACTCACGTAACCGCGCGATCCTTGTGCGGTTAAGAGTTAAAAAACGTTTGAGTGCGTTGCTTGGTTCCATATCAAGCTAATTCTATCTTAGTGTTTGAAATGACGCATGCCGGTGAATACCATAGCAATACCGTGTTCATCAGCAGCGGCAATAACTTCATTGTCACGCATTGAGCCACCCGGTTGGATGACGGCACTTATGCCTGCTTCTGCTGCTGCATCTAGGCCATCACGGAATGGGAAGAAGGCATCAGAGGCCATCACTGCGCCAGGAACGGTTAAGCCTGCATCTTCGGCTTTAATGCCGGCAATACGACTGCTGACCACTCGACTCATTTGGCCTGCACCTATGCCYACAGTTTGTTGTTTGCTAACGTAAACAATGGCATTAGATTTAACAAATTTTGCCACSCGCCAAGCAAAYAAAAGATCTAACATTTGCTCTTCGCTMGGCGATTTTTTRGTGACTACTTTTARTTCATCAGCGGTMACTAAGGCCGTATCACGATCTTGGACTAATAAACCGCCGGTGACACGTTTGAAATCCAACCCTTCTTTTTGTTGCGCTGGTAAGGCGCCACAGCATAACAGTCGGACATTGGCTTTCTGACTGATAATGACTTTAGCTTCGTCGCTGATTTCAGGCGCGATAATGACTTCAACAAATTGGCGGTCGATAATTGCTTGCGCCGTGGCAGCATCTAAAGTGCGGTTAAAGGCGATAATGCCACCAAACGCCGATGTCGGATCTGTTTGATAGGCTAAATCATAAGCTGTTAATAAATCATCTGCCGTGGCCACACCACATGGATTAGCGTGTTTGACGATCACACATGCTGGCGACTCAGGGAAGGCTTTGACACATTCCAGCGCGGCATCGGTATCAGCGATATTGTTGTAAGACATAGCTTTACCTTGCAATTGCTCGGCAGCGCTAATAGAACCAATTTCTGGTTCAGCTTCGGTATAAAAGGCCGCTTTTTGATGCGGGTTTTCACCATAACGCATGTCTTGTGCTTTATTAAATTGACTATTAAAGGTGCGAGGGAAATTAGCGGTTTCACCATCGTCTTCAATTTTGCCCAAGAAATTAGCAATCGCACCATCATAATGCGCGGTGTGCTCAAATGTTTTTACCGCTAGGTCAAAACGAGTTGCATCATCCACGCCACCTGTTTTTTCAAGCTGCGTTAATACGCGAGCGTAATCAGCAGGGTTAATCAATACGGTGACAGAGGCATGATTTTTAGCAGCAGCACGCAACATAGTTGGGCCACCGATATCAATATTTTCAATCGCCATCGGCAAGGTGCAGTCATCACGAGCGATGGTTGCTTCGAATGGATATAGATTCACCACCACTAAATCAATCGGAGCGATATCGTGCTCAGCCATAATGGCTTCATCGATACCACGACGACCTAATAAACCGCCATGGATTTTAGGGTGTAGGGTTTTGATGCGGCCATCCATCATTTCTGGGAAGCCAGTATGTTCGGATACTTCTTTTACCGGTAAGCCGGCTTCTTGTAATAACTTAGCGGTACCACCGGTGGATAGTAATTCAACACCCAAACGGTTTAATTCCTGAGCGAGTTCTAATACACCGGTTTTGTCTGACACACTGAGAAGTGCGCGCTGGATTTTATTCATGTGGTTTCCTGATTGCTGCGCGGCTTTATAAGCCGTAAGTTTTTAATTTTTTTCGTAGCGTGCCGCGATTAAGACCGAGGATTTCGGCGGCACGGCTTTGATTGCCGTTGGTATGTAATAAGGTCGCTTTAAATAAGGGCGCTTCTACTTCAGCCATTAACATGTCATAAAGATTAGCGGTTGAATGCCCATTGAGTTGCTCAAAGTAATCTTTTAATGCGGTTTCTACACATACGCTTAATGGCGGGTGTTTCAGATCATCGGCCACGGCATGATCGATGCTGCTAGCAGACTGTTTGTCTAAAGCGTGAGTCATGCGGCCATCGTATCCTTATCTTCAAGTTGAGCGAAAAATTGCTCAGTGAAATCGAGCTGTTGTTGCGGCTGTTCAAAGGTATTCATTTGTTGGCGGAAAGGATTGCCATCACGTAA
>NVRG01000043.1 GCA_002400805.1 Gammaproteobacteria bacterium | reverse complement strand
CCTTGACTGGCCATTTGTTGCTTGGCTTCTTGTACCGTGTGTTCACCAAAATGGAAAATACTGGCAGCTAAAACGGCATCTGCTTTGCCTAGTTTGATGCCATCAGTGAGATCTTGTAATTGACCAACACCACCAGAAGCAATAACGGGTACGGATACGGCTTCACTGACCGCGCGAGTAAGATCAAGATCAAAGCCAGACTTGGTACCATCACGATCCATGCTGGTTAATAATATTTCACCGGCGCCATAAGCGACCATTTTCTTCGCCCAGTCAACGGCATCGATGCCTGTTGATGTGCGACCGCCATGGGTGAAAATTTCCCATCTAGGCGCTTCACCTTCAGCAGAAACTTGTTTGGCATCAATCGCCACCACGATGCATTGTGAACCAAACTTTTCAGCTGCTTCACGCACAAACTCAGGATTCTTCACCGCCGCAGAGTTAATGCCGACCTTATCGGCCCCTGCATTGAGCATGCGGCGAATATCATCGGTGGTGCGAATACCACCGCCAACGGTTAATGGGATAAAGACCTGACTGGCTACTGCTTCAACAACATGCACCATCGTGTCACGATTATGATGAGTGGCTGTGATGTCTAAAAAGGTGATTTCATCCGCACCTTGTTGATCGTAACGTTTAGCGACTTCAATGGGATCACCAGCATCACGAATATCAACAAATTGCACACCTTTTACAACGCGACCATTGTCAACATCAAGACAAGGAATAATGCGTTTAGCTAGAGCCATGGAATAACCTTGAAATTAATATTTTGTTGGAGGGTTAAGCCGATCAGCCAAAGCCTGACCTTCAGCTAAATCAATGGTGCCTTCATAGATGGCTCGACCAACAATAGCGCCGGTTATACCTTCACTTTCATAATGACACAAGGCCTTAACATCATCATAGTTAGTGACGCCACCCGATGCAATAACAGGGATCTTAATTGCACGTGCGAGGTCTCGAGTTGATTCCAGATTTACACCTTGCATCATACCGTCACGGCTAATATCGGTGTAGATAATGGCTTCAACTCCGGCGTGTTCAAATTGTTTGGCAATATCAATGACATCATGGTGGGACAATTTGGACCAGCCATCAATGGCTACTTTGCCATCTTTAGCATCGAGGCCGACGATAATATGGCCAGGAAATTCGGCACACACATCACCAACAAAATGAGGTGCATTAATCGCCTTGGTGCCAATAATGACATAACGGACGCCGGCTTCAAGATAACTTTGAATGGTATCTTCATCACGTATACCACCACCGACTTGTACATCAAGATCGGGGAAGGTGGCACAAATTTGATGTATTACTTCAGCATTAACGGGTTTACCGGCAAAAGCGCCATCAAGGTCGACGATGTGTAAGCGTTTGGCGCCAGCTTCTACCCATTTTTTGGCTACAGCAAGCGGATCTTCAGAAAACACTGTGTTATCTTCCATGCGTCCCTGACGCAAACGCACACAGTGACCCTCTTTTAGATCAATGGCAGGGATTAACAACATAAAGATTTCTCCATTATAGTTAGCATATGTTTAGGACTGGCCGTCCCAAGCTAAAAAGTTTTTGAGTAATTGTAAACCAACATGTTGGCTTTTTTCTGGGTGAAACTGCACGGCAAATACATTATCTTTACGTATTGCAGAGGTGAAGTCATCCGGGTAGGCAGTGGTCGCTGCGGTAACACTGGCTTCGTTTGGGCTTACAAAATAACTGTGAACAAAATAAAAACGACTATCTTGCTCTATATTGTTCCACAGAGGGTGAGATAAGCTTTGATTTACTTTATTCCAGCCCATGTGCGGTACTTTTAAGCGCTCACCATCAGTATTGTTTGGAATATCAAAATGACATACATTACCGGGAATAATGTCTAAACTATCGATACCGCCATTTTCTTCACTGTGTGTTAACAACGCCTGCATGCCTAGGCATACACCTAAAAATGGTTTTTTCTCAGCCACTTCACGCACGACATGATCGAGCTCTAGTCGTTGCAGTTCACTGATACAGTCACGGATTGCACCCACACCTGGAAAAACGACATGGCTGGCAGCCAAAATCCGTGCAGGATCAGCGGTCACCTCAACGGCAACATCATTGGCCGCTACGCTTTCTAGGGCTTTTGATACTGAGCGCAAATTGCCCATGCCATAATCGATGACTGCTACGTGTTGCATAAATAACCTGTGTGTATGAATAAACTATTCATTTTACGTAATTTACCGCGAACAAGATATGGGGCTATAAAGCACCCTTGGTTGATGGCAACTGTCCCAAGGCACGTGAATCTAAAGTCACCGCCATGCGTAATGCACGGCCAAAGGCTTTAAATATGGTTTCTGCAATATGATGAGCATTGCGACCTTTTATTGAATCAATATGTAAAGTGATACCGGCGTGGTTGGTGAGGCCTTGGAAAAATTCATAAAATAAATCTACGTCAAACTCGCCGATTTTGTCACGCGTAAAGCGGACATCAAACTCAATGCCTGGGCGACCTGATAAATCTAAAACTACTCTGGATAAGGCTTCATCTAGAGGCACATAAGCATGGCCATAACGAACCACACCTTTTTTGTCGCCGAGCGCTTGTTTTAAAGCCTGCCCTATTGTGATGCCGATATCTTCAACGGTGTGGTGCGCATCGATGTGCAAATCACCTTTGGCGACGACGGAGAGATCAAACAGGCCGTGGCGGGCAATTTGTTCCATCATATGATCGAGGAAATGCACACCTGTTTCAGCGCTAAATTGACCGGTGCCATCAAGGTTTAAGCTCACCTCAATTTGAGTTTCGAGCGTATTTCGCGCAACCGTTGCGGTACGAGCCGTCATGATTTTTCCTGAATTCATAATTTAAAGTAGAATAATAACTGTTTCAGACCGGTGTTTGAAGGGGTATTATGCTCACGAGTCATCGTCAGGGTAAGTAATGTCGTCATCGGATAATGTAACACCGCTATTCCAAGATCTCGCAAAGCTCGAAAATGAACACCACCGCGCAGTCTGCCAAGATTGTTCACTATATCGATTGTGTTTGCCACTCGGCTTACATAATGACGATTTAGTGCAGTTAGATAAAATCATTAAACGCAGTAATAGCTATAAACGCGGTCATTCTTTATTTTCTATCGATACACCCTTTAAATCTTTATTTGTTGTGCGCACAGGTTCATTCAAAACAACCCTTTCAGCGAGCAATGGCCGCGAGCAAGTCACCGGTTTTTATTTTCCAGGTGAATTTATTGGCTTAGATGCTATTCATGAGCAAGCCTATAAGTCTACTGCCAAGGCCTTAGAAAGCAGTTCGGTATGTGAATTGCCGTATGGGCACTTGCAAGAGCTAGGGCAAGAAATCCCCCAGTTACAGCTGCAATTATTATCACGATTGAGTAAAGAGCTCTCGGGCGATAAAGGGCTGATGTTACTGCTAGGTAAGAAAACGGCAGAGGAAAAACTGGCGACTTATCTATTGTCCTTATCTAAACGCTTTAAAGAGCGTGGTTATTCAGCGACTGAATTTCAGCTCAGCATGTCCCGAAGTGATATCGGCAATCATCTTGGTTTGGCAGTTGAAACGGTCAGTCGTTTATTTTCACGCTTTCAAGAACAAGACTTGATTGCCATTAACGGTAAGACCATATCTTTACAGGATAGGGATAAAATAGAAGGATTGTGTAAATAAAGATATACACATCAGTCGTGTATATGCTAAAACATGGAAACGAACTTAAGAAGACGTTGTAAATAGAAATACGCAGTTTAGACGAGTTGTACCTTTATTGATTTGGATCATGGTAATACTTATTGAGGCTCGTATGATCTCCTCCGTAAGTATTGATTAAAGAAACAAAGTAATTCCTCAGGAGGGGCATCAATGAAATCAACAAAACTTGCCGTTGCACTCTTAGCAGCAACAGGTCTTTCCGCAATCGCAGCACCTGCGATGGCCTATGAAGCTGGTGATTGGCTGATTCGAGGCCGCATTATCAACATAAATCCTCAGGATAGTAGCAGTAGCTTATCGACTTCGGGATTGGGCGACATTGGTAAAGGTATTGAAGTAAATTCTGATACCATCCCTGAATTAGATATCACTTATATGATTAACCGCAATTGGGGTATTGAGTTGATTCTCGGTTACTCCGAACATACGGTTAGAACGCATAAAGCTGCTGGTGCCACAGTGGGCGGCTTGGGCTCAAGAGATGTGATAGATACTAAAGTCCTCCCACCAACCTTAACTTTGCAATATCACTTTCTACCAGATTCAAATATTCGCCCATATGTGGGTGCGGGTATTAACTATACCTATTTCTTTGATGAGTCTGTGCCCAGTAAGTCAGGCGTTGCGGCAGCAGGAGACAAGGTTAAATTGGACAGCTCTTGGGGCTTTGCAGTACAAGCGGGTGTCGACGTTGCTATAAATGATGATTGGTTTGTGAATCTGGATGTCAAATACATCGATATCGAGACTACAGGACATTTTAAAAATACAGTAGCGGGTAGTATCAAAGTTGATTCAGATATCGACCCCCTTGTATTTGGTATCGGTATCGGTCGTCGCTTTTAAGTAGAAATTACAGCCTCTCTTAATTTTAGGCCCTCCTTTGAGGGTCTTTTTTTGCCCGTGGTTTGGTGCTTATTCAGCTTTTAGTTTTAATAAGCTTGTTAGCTTTATGCCTACGAGCGCTAATACGGCAAAGTAAATAACGGCCGCCGCGCTGATTAAGCCTAATAAATGGCTAAAACGTTGCCAAACATCCCAGTTGAGCCAGGCAGTACTTGGTGGGGTTAACCACAGCAATACAAGCAATAAGCTGACATTGGCTACCRCTAGCTGGAAGAAAAATTTYCTCCAACCAACATCAGGTTGATACACACCYARTTTACGTAAGCCKACAAATAATAATGCTGCATTTAAGCCTGCCGATATGGAGGTGGCTAAGGCTAGGCCAACGTGAGCGAATTGCAGCATAAGAATAATGTTTAATACCATATTGGTGACCATGGCAATGATGCCGATTTTGACTGGTGTTTTGGTATCTTGGCGAGCGAAATAGCCTGGAGCAAGCACCTTAATAAAGATAAAGGGTAATAGACCTAGGCCGTAAGCCATTAAACTGAGGGAGGCTTGGTGAGCATCTTCCGGGCGAAACTCGCCATACTGAAATAAGGTTAATAATAATGGCTCAGCCAAGTAAATAAGGCCGATCGCGGCGGGTGTGCCGATAATAAATACCCAGCGGAAGGCCCAGTCAATGGTGTGTGAAAATTCTGCCTTTGATGCGGCCGCATGTTTTTTAGACAGGCTAGGCAAGATAACGGTGGCTAAGGCAATGCCAACGATACCCAGTGGGAATTCAACCAGACGATCAGAGTAATACAGCCAAGAAATACTGCCAGTGACTAGAAAAGAAGCCAATAAGGTATCAAGTAACAGGTTTATCTGTGACACGGAAACGCCAAACATCGCCGGCAACATCAATTTAAGAATTTTTTGTACGCCACTATCGTGCCAGCCCCATTTAGGTTTTGGCAGTTGACCGATGTTCATTAAAAAAGGAATTTGAAATGCTAGCTGCACTACTCCACCGATAAATACACCCCAAGCCAAGGCCATCACCGGTTGCTCTAATAGTGGGGATAGCCAAATCGCACATGCAATTAATGATAGATTCAAAAATACTGGGGTAAATGCCGGCACGGCAAATTTGCCAAAGCTATTTAATATGGAGCCTGCAAGTGCGGTGAGTGAGATGAAAAACAAGTAAGGAAAGGTAATGGTTAGTAAGTCACCGGCTAAATTCAATTTTTGATGATTGTCGATAAATCCTGGCGCGAAGATCATGACTAAGATCGGTGCGGCGATCACGCCAATGGCGGTGATAACAAACAACATCCCAGCTAATGTGCCACTGGTATTAGCAATTAGCTCTTTAAGATCTTTGTCACCACGTTGGCGGTATTCGGCTAAGACAGGGATAAAGGCTTGTGAAAATGCGCCCTCTGCAAAAAGACGGCGTAAGAAGTTAGGAATTTTAAAGGCAACAAAAAATACGTCGGCCCCTACTCCTGCACCAAATAATCTGGCAATAACAATATCTCGAACAAAGCCAAGTATTCGAGACAAAAATGTCATCATGCTTACGATGGCCGTAGACTTAAATAACTTATCACTCATTCTAGTAGTCACGATTAATGATAGGATTTAACTTCAATTTCAGATCCAGATGGAAAGAGTAATAATGGTCGATTTAACCAAAGACCTCAATTCTAAGCGTTTTTTATTTACATATCTCATTATTGTTGGRTTTTTATTRGTGYTATGGGTGAAYCGMYTACCTTTRATGCAMGAAGAYAAAAGAGARATACCWGTAGRTATGYKGWCATATYTAGAGTCRCCACCMCGRCAGCTYCCWCWGATWTCACTYYACTCAGAARAAGAGCAAGYACTTACTAATGAMTGGTTYMTKGAYAAATGGAGYTTTGTCTATTTTAGTCATGGYAATTGCYTRCCWGCYTGYCKGCCRYCRTTAGATRCRATGMAGGCAATTCAATCTTCTTTTGCCAATAAGGACTTCCAGTTTTTGGTGATTGGCTTAGATGGCGAGMATGAAACAGCGGGCAAYCATGCTGTTTTTTTAGCATCACAGCAGTTCGAGTTTAATGTTGCCACGACGACCGCAACAAAGATTGAAGAACTTGCGCGAGCTTTTATAGCCTTGTTTTTAACGACAACGTTTGCTGATGGTCGCTATATCATTGAACAGGAACATCATGTATTTGTGGTCGATCCTAAGGGCCGCGTTTATGCCACTTTTCGCCCCCCTTTTGATGCGAACATGATTCAAGCTGAATTTTTAAAGTTACGCTATTTTTACGCTCGAACAGAGTAATCTGTTTAAGAGAGGGCATCACGCAATATTTGGTCTAATAAGTTTAGTGTTTCATGTCTTCGATAGCTTGAGCGCCATACCAAGCCTAATTCTCGCATTGGTTGGTTGTTAGCGCCTTCTAAAGGTAGCAAACAAATTTCAGCATGGTTGAGCATCTCAGAATTTAATGCGATTTCTGGCACCAAGGTGATGCCTGTACCGCCGGCAACCATTTCTATCAAGGTATAGAGGCTGGTGCCTTGTACGGATGTTCTTTGTAAGCTTGTTGGTAAATTACACGCACTGAGCGCATGTTCGCGTAAACAATGGCCCTCTTTTAATAATAGCAATTCATTAACGGGTAATTGTTCAGCTGTGATGGTTTTTTGTTTGCTAAGGTGATGGTTTTTTGGCAACGCCACCCAAAACTGCTCTTGGGCAAACACCTTGTGTTTAAATCCTCTTAGATTAAAAGGCAGAGCCAACACAGCAATATCAATACTACCAGCGGCGAGTTGATCTAATAAGCGTTCGGATTGGTCTTCGATTAATACCAATTCAAGTTCAGGCAGGTTATTGCGTACAGTAGGTAATACCTTTGGTAAGAGAAATGGACTTATAGTGGGTATAAGGCCAATACGAATTCGCCCTGAAAGCGGGTTTTTTTCAGCTTGGGCCAGATCAAGTAAGTCGGAACTGAGGGATAGAATAGTTTGAGCTTGTTGAGCGATTTCTAAGCCGATAGCCGTTGGCAAAACCTTTCTATTAGTTCGCTCAAGCAAAGTGATACCCAGTAAGTTTTCGAGATCTTGAATGCCAGCACTTAAGGTTGATTGGGTGACAAAACAGCGTTCTGCTGCATGACCAAAATGTTTGAGTTCTATTACTGCGGTTAAGTATCGCAATTGTTTAAGTGTTGGAAGATTCATAATCGATAATTCCACTTATTGAAGAGTGACTAACAAGTTTAATATAATTTAGCATGTTGTATAATTACGAGAAAGAGGAAAAACCTTGATTTTCATTATAATTTCTTTCTATATCAGCAGTTTACAGGTTAAACTTCTATGTGATGATATCAAGCTATTTTCGAACAGTTGGTTAATCATTTAATTGGGAGATCATATTATGAAAAAATGGCAATGTATTGTTTGTGGTTTTATTTATGATGAGGCAGAAGGATTGCCTGAGTCGGGCATTGCACCGGGTACGCGCTGGGAAGACTTGCCTGATGATTGGGAGTGTCCTGACTGTGGTGCAGTAAAAGAAGATTTTGAAATGGTTGAGATTTAAGTTAGGTTCCTTCTTATAAATTCACTATAGGAAAACTCGGCGACCATTCATTTCTTTTGATGCTACTCTCCTGTGGTTTGATCAACCGTACTGTCATCATCAGACTTTGGCTGAGTATTATTACGGATGATTTTTTTCAAATAAGGAATAAACACATTTCTTATTGTGGATGATTTGTGCAGAGTTTTGTGTGTGCATAAGACGATCTAGCCGCAACATTGGAATGGTCTTTACACCCTGCTAGATTATACTTTCGTTGTTTCTCTTTTCTCCGGAGGAAAAAGGTCGTTAGAACTTTTAATCACCTACATCTAAGTTAAACGAGGTTATTAACGAGCTTGTTTTACAGGTGAAAATATCTTTATGCCGATGAGTTTTTGAGTAGCGACAAGCTGTGTTTATAAAAACTACGCGTGTAGAAGTAACCAGTTAGATCGCTTGAGTTAATTACCAGTTTATAGCCGGTTATATTTCTAGTAGAGTAAAGCTTTTGTCGTATCGTCAGGATCAGTTTACCGGTGCTTAACCAACTTACCATTTCTCAATTACGTAATATTGGC
>NVRG01000042.1 GCA_002400805.1 Gammaproteobacteria bacterium | reverse complement strand
TGGCGTGTCACCATGACCTATCCAACGATTAACGCTGCGAGACAAGTGATTGTCTTTATTGCCGGTGAAGCGAAAGCCGCTATCGTTAAAGATATTACGACGGATGCTGTTCAAGGTCTACCAATACAGCGTTTAGCACCGCAAGGTGATTATTACTGGTATATGGATGCTGCAGCTGCAGGTCAGTAATAAGTGAATACACTGCTGGCGGTTGATATTGGCGGCACCAAAACGCTGTTGCAACTTAGTTCTTTGCAGGGCGAGGTGATTGTCGAACAAAAATATGACAGCCAGCAGTATGACTCCTTTGATTTACTCTTAGCTGAATTCCTCGCTCAAGAAGAAATAAAACAACATACGATTGTGAGTGCCTGTTTTGGTGTTGCCGGTCCTGTTGTTGGCAAACAAGCGGTTGTGACCAATTTACCTTGGGTGCTTGATGCAGATGAGCTCAGACAAAAATTTTCTATAAAACACGTTCACCTTTGTAATGACTTTGAAGCCGTAGGTTATGGCATTGCTGGTTTAAAAGATGATGAGATTGACGTGTTGCAAGAAGGTGAGCCTGATCTTTCCTCACCACGGGCAGTGATAGGTGCTGGTACGGGCTTAGGACAAGCTTTAATGTTCCCTGAAGGTGGGGCATGGAAAGTAGTGGCGACGGAAGGGGGCAATGTTGATTTTGCTCCTACCGACCAAAAACAAATTCTATTACTTGAACATATGATGCAGCGATTTGGTCATGTGTCTTATGAACGCATTGTTTCGGGAGTGGGCTTAGTCACTATTTATGATTTTTTGCGAAGTTACCAACAGCGAGACGAAGATCCTGATTTAAGACAGGCGATGATTGATGGTGATCCGGCTGCGGCAATTAGTCAGTTTGCGCTAAAGCAGGGTAATGAGCTGGCAATTGAAGCATTGGATATGTTTATTACGATTTATGGTGCACAGGCGGGCAACTTAGCCTTGAGCGTTATACCAATGGCAGGTTTGTATATTGCTGGTGGCATTGCAGCAAAAAATATTGAACGTTTTCAAGAAGCTGGATTTCTTGACGCCTTCCGAGCCAAAGGAAAAATGCAGCATCTGGTCGAAAAGATTCCGGTCTATGTCATCTTACAACCGAAAGTTGGGTTGTTGGGCGCTAGGTTATTAGCTCAGCAAAGCGTTGTATAATGAATGCATGAACGATAAAAATAATTCTATTCATGTTGATGTAGAAACAACATATTTAGCTCAGGAATCACAACCTGAAAAATCCCGATATTTATTTTCTTATACCATCACCATTAAAAATCAAGGTGATAATCCGGCTAGACTTTTATCTCGCTATTGGAAAATCACTGGCGGTGATGGTCATGAACAGGAAGTGGAAGGCGATGGTGTCATAGGTTTACACCCTCATCTCGCACCGGAGCAAAGCTTTACGTATACCAGTGCTGCTATGCTGGATACACCGGTAGGGATGATGCAAGGTCATTATTTGATGTTAGGGGATGATGGTGAACGTTTTGATGTCGATATCCCGGCATTTACCTTAGCGGCACCGCAAAGCTTACATTAAGATTACAGCCTTGATTAAGTAGCTTTTACTGTTGTTCTACAACTATACATCGGCCGATGGAGCCTAGTGCACAGGTTTCGCCATCTGGCCAGATGGCATAATCAAAAATAGCATTATCCAGTTTGCTGCCACCTAAATTTGCTGCAGTAAGATCGGCAAAAGATAAGTCTGCATTAGTTAAATCAGCATAGGATAGATCGGCCTTTTGTAGATTGGCACCTATCAATTTACTGTTTTGTAATTGACTGTAACTCATATTGGTAAAACGGAGATCTGCATAGGCAAGATCAGCGTCAATAAATGACGTATTCCATAGATTGGAGCCGATAAATTTACTATTGCGCAGTTGAGCGCCGGTGAAGTCCTGATTATGTAGGTCGAGTTTCAGTTTTGAACAGTTGTTCCAGTTGATATCGGGACCAACAGGTGTCATGCAATTAGGTAGCGGTATAGGAAGCTTTGTTGGGAATACCACGGCCAGCATTAAGCTGAGCAACATCACAAAAAATAGTGCTACCAAAGGCCAATAGAGGCGTTCTTTATGTTGGCGGTATCGTTTTAATAATAGCGTACGCAATTGACGATATTCAATATCACGATCAGTTTCACTTGTGCGTCTTTCCTGTTTACGTTTTTGTAGGATTTCTTCAGGCGGTGGCTCTTGTAATTTCCTGCGATCAAAGCCATCTCGTTCATCTAGGTTTCTTTGGGTGCGATCGACTTCTTCGGCATTAACGATGTTGCTGAGTTCGGGAATATTGAGCAGTAGTTGCCATGTTTGCTGATCTGCACTGACTTCATCATGCAAAGATAAACGTCCAACTAATAAGTTATTGCTGACAACTGCGTTAGAAAATGGCCCGGTGACAGTGCCATTTCTGCGAGTGTACCACTTGCTTATTTTCTTTTTCATCATGCAATGTTTCCGGAAGGATTACGCTTGATCGACTGATGTAGTGTAGCAAACTATTTCCCGCCCGAAGAGAGGCGCTCAAAGTGCTTAATTTTCATTAAGAAATAACCACGGATACTACTTGTGCCTTGTCTAGCAGCCTTTACCAGTCTCTGACATCATTAAATAGTTTGATACACTACACTAGCATTGTGTCAGTAAAAGATGGTTGTTGTAATGTTGATTCCACAAACACCCCAAAACCAAGTTGGATTGGTTAAGGATATTCCCCCCAATTTGTTAGCCAACATAGTAGTTGGACAACGAGTTGATGCAGTCGTTCTGATCGCTGCGCTGGCGGCGGAAATGGTGAAACTGCGGGTAGCAGACACGATTATAGAACTAAAAACCCCGGTGCCATTGACGCAGGGGCAAGCTGTGCAATTGGAATTAGTAAAGGTAGATGGAAAATTACTTTTGCAATTAGTGCCGGCTGAAAAAGCTGACTTATTAACTAAGCTTAATAGTCCGTTATTGTCAGCGCCACAAAAAACAGAGCCGAAAGCACCGGTAGGCGTTAGTAAAACACTTGATAATCCAGTATTGCCCTCGGCATTAAAAGTAGGTCAGCAGGCATCAGTAGAAGTAATAAAGGTACTTGCCAATAACCGGTTATTGCTTGCGACAACTGATCTAACCAAACAAGAACCTCAACAGGCTGCCAATAAGCAAGTAGCTAATAAGCAAGTAGCTAATAAGCAAGTAGCTAATAAGCCGGTTGCTGTTAAACAACAATTTGAGGTTGATATTTCTCGGCTTAATTCAACATTTAAACCCAATGATAAACTAGTGCTGGAAATTGTAAGCCTTAAGCCGTTAGCGATAAAACTAAAGGCGGATCATAGTGAACGCAAAAATCTTATTTTAGAGAAAATTCGCCAATTGTTACCTCAACAACCGGTGGCAAAAGCAAACTTGGATGGTCTAGTTACTGCTCAGCAAAAACAGACATTACCTCAACCGGTGGTTAAGGAATTTAGCCAGCTATTGCAGCATGTATTAGATAAGCCTGCGATAGTTAAACCGGATGCCTTCAGACAGGCGGTACAACATTCAGGTGTTTTTCTTGAGCGCCAGCTATTAACTAACCCAACCAGCAATAATAACGATTTTAAGGCCAATTTATTACGGATGATTACGGTTTTGGAAACGGTAATAACAAAAAGTAATCAAAGTATTTCGTCAGAAGCAAAAGTGGATATGAAAACTTTGCCCACTCAGGTTCAATCGGCCTTGGCGGTATTAACAAAAATGCCACAAGATTTATCGAAATTACCGGCGCAAATACAAGCAGCGTTGGCAGCAATTGGTAAGAGACCTACACAGTTATTATCACTTTTAATGGCCAGCTTTAGTAGTAGCGCCGAATCGACAGCAGAAATGAAACCTCAGGCGGAGACACTGGGTCCACCAATTAATAAACCGCTTATCAAAACCGAACAACTTCCAGTGCAAACCAAGGCGTTGGCGACAGAACTGTTGGTATTGAGATCGTTGTTAAGAGAAGTTGAGGGGGTGCATGCCAAGTTACAGTTTAATCAATTATCAATGTTGAAAGATCCAGATTCACCTACTAGCCCGAATGTATGGTTAATGGATTTGCCATTGAAAGATAGAGATAGGCTGGATATGTTGCAGCTTCGTATGGAGCAATATACTCGAAAAAGTGAAGAAGAAGAGGATACATGGAATGTTCAATTGACGTTGGATACCAGAAATTTAGGTCCATTACAGGCCACAATCAATATGTGTGGTGACGATATCAAAGTAATGTTATGTGCTGAGTGGCCTGAAAGTGCAGTTTTACTAGAAGATAATATGGATATGTTAAATGCTGATTTAGCGAAATTGGGTGTCAACATACATCATTTAAGTTGCCGTTGTGGTGAGGTCAGCCCCGTCACAATTTCAGCATCAAATTTTCATCAATCCGACGCATTAGTCGATATATCTGTATGAGCAGAGCAAGCGAACCTTTAAAAGCTATTGCATTGCAATATGACGGTGAAAATGCACCGACAATTACCGCATCAGGAGAGGGGGCAATTGCGGAAGAGATCATCCGCATTGCTGAAGAGCATGGCGTGCCCTTGCGGGAAGATGCCATCTTAGCTGCATTTTTAAGTGAATTAGATCTGGGTGATGAAATTCCACCACTACTCTATCGAGTTATTGCTGAAGTGATTGCCTATGCCTACCTAGTTGCTGGCAAAGTTCCTGAAATAAAAGATAAAAATCTAGCTGATTAAGTACTTTTTTTGTATGGAAGTGAAATGTTCACTGCTGTAAAAATGAAAATACTTTATAAATAACATTACATAAATACGGTTAAGTGTTGATTTTTATAAATAAAAAGGATATTGTCATTACCGTTACTTACAGATGGTCTACATAATGCGGCAAAAACATAGCTGATGGATACGGAGATCGACAGCAATTTTAAGCTCGATGAAGAGCTAGCGATACAACAACAGATAGCGCCTATTACGGCATCTGATGTTGCTGATTTGCTTGACTCTAAAATTGTTATAGCTGGTGCAAATATCTCAGACGTTGCTTTTATGGAGACCATGCTGAAAATCAGTGGTTTTTCTGACATTACCGGCGTACACGACGGTGAAGGCGTGCTCGCCAACCTTCGTCAGGGTATTCGTGATGATATATGTGATGTCGATTTAATTGTATTAGATAATAATCTTAGCGATATGACCGCCCATGAACTTCGTTTGATCATGGATCAATTTAGTGAATGGCGACTTATCCCAATCATTGCTTTGACTAAAGAGTCACAGTGGGATGCAGCACAGTTGCTCACTGACCTCGGTCATGGTGTTACCTCCCTACATTATCGTCCGTTAACAGCCGAGTCCTTTCCGCCGGCCGTGACGACGGCTCTAGCCGTTAAAAAAGAACGTGATCTGGTTTCACAGCGTCAGATGCAGTTGGAAGATGAGCTTGCTACCTTAAAAGTAATGGAAGCACGTCTACAGTTTTCTGTGACACATGATGATTTAACGGGATTATCAAATCGTCGCCGCTTAGAGCAGGCCTTGGAGTTGAGTTTAACGCAGACGTTAAATTTTAATACCAGTAGCGCTTTGTTTTATATAGATTTGGATAGTTTCAAAGTTTTAAATGATGCCGAGGGCCATGAAGCAGGCGACACATTATTAGTTCAAGTGGCAGATTCTTTACGCAGCTATTTTTCAAGCAATGACACGCTAGTGCGGATTGGTTCCGATGAATATGCTGTGTTAGTGGATAATATTGATGAACATTCAGCCATGGATCATGCTGAAGGTTTGCGCGCATTGTTTGATGGCTATCATTTTGAATTTAACGAGCATTATTATCATTTATCGGTGAGCATTGGCGTCAAAATTATTGAAGGTAAGAATGAATCATCTTCTGGTGAAATCTTATCTCAGGCTAATCAAGCTTGTTTTACCGCTAAAAAGCGCGGTCGGAACCGGGTTCATTTATTTAGTTTAGATGATAGAGAAATGCATACCCTACGTCACAATGTGAAGTGGGCGCCACGCATTAGAGCAGCATTAAAACAAGAAAACTTCCTGTTAGAGCTTCAACCTATTCACGCATTGGCATCTAATAGCATTACGCATTATGAATGTTTAATTCGGATGCGTGGTACTGATGATACCTTGTATTATCCTGATGATTTCATTCCGGTAGCTGAGGCTATGGGACTGATACATCAGATTGATTTGTGGGTGGTAAATAAAGCATTTGATTTGACGAGTCAGATGCCGTCAGATATTTCAATTTCGATCAATTTATCAGGTAATATATTTCTTGACCGTAATCTATTTCCATTAGTAGAGAAAAAACTGGCACAGACAGGTATTGACCCAAATCGAATTGTATTTGAAATCACTGAAACATCAGCAATTTCTAATTTTGAGCAAACAAAAGAAATGGTTGAGCGTTTACGTTCTTTAGGCTGTCGTTTTGCATTGGATGATTTTGGTGCGGGCTTTAATTCGTATAGTTATTTAAAGCACTTTCCCGTGGATATTTTAAAAATAGATGGTGGTTTTATCACTAACTTAATCAATGATCCGGTTGATCAATTATTGGTTAAATCTATGATAGATATTGCTCACAGCTTAGGTAAGACAACGGTAGCGGAGTTTGTTGAAAATCAAAGCACGATGGATTTATTAAAAAGCTATGGTGTTGATTTTGTGCAAGGTTATCTTATCGGTAAACCTCAGGCTTATTTACCCAATCTTTAATCACTGGCCTAGGGTTTAAGTTGAAAAATCCTAAGCCTATTTTGTTTATTATTTCTTTAGAACAACGTCACATTAAACTTGATGGCGGTCGCCATGATTGAGATTTTTACCGCTTCAAAATACCCTAGTGCATTTCATGTAGGTTTTGGCCATCCGTGCCATGAAGTCGACTAATTAAGTGTGCTTCTTCATCACTCAAGTTACAGCTATCTATTAATTGGTTAATGCCTACGCCTTTACGAGCTAAGCGAATAGCATGATCGTAGCTATGGTGCGAGCCCATACCTAGATCTAAGGTATTTTGATGTTCTTTTACTTTATTCAAGCTTTGTTCAAATCGTAAAATTCGTTCGTCGGTACCGACAGCGCCAATACAGAGTACGGACAACTGGTTCTGTAAACCGGCAATTTTTTCTGCTTGTGCTCGGTTTATTTTAAATAAACGAGCACCAATACCCGTGATAATAAGACCGAGTAAAGCAAGTGCAGCAACAATAATATAAGTTGTCATAGCGTTGTCTCCTGTAAGGTATGTTTTGAATTACACATATTCATCAAACAAGCCATGGTGTGGAGGAGTGTGGGGTTTATCATCGTTATCATGTTCGTGCTCAGTTTCTTCCTGCTGTCGCTTTTTCTGCTTTTCCCGTCGTTTATCTTCCGGTGGATGAATGACCGGTAGTGACGGTGCTGTGGGTTGAGTGGGTCTAATATCGTCAGCCATTTCAGCAAAAATCTAAAAAGTAGAGGAATCCGAAATTTCTTCTTCGGTTAATAACTTATTCACATCAATTAAAATTAATAGTTGATCCTCACGGCTACAGACACCTTGAATAAAGCGAGAACTGTCGTCACTACTCACACTAGGAGCTGTATCGATTTCAGATTGATGTAAATAAACCACTTCAGCGACACTATCTACTAACATGCCGATTACATTTCCATTGACTTCAATAATGATAATACGAGAGGAGTCATCATTTTCTGTCGGTCCAAGACCAAAACGCCGGCGAGTATCAATAACAGTGACAACATTACCCCGTAGATTGATGATGCCAATAACATAATCTGGTGCGCCTGGCACAGGTGCAATTTCGGTTAAACGAAGTACCTCTTGTACCTGCATTACATTAATGCCATACACTTCATCTTCAAGTTGGCAAGTCACCCACTGTAAAACAGGATCATTTTCGGCACTGTCTTTTTGGCTCATTGTTTATCTGTCCTTCACATCATGTACAAAAATATTGGTTGCCAATTAGATGGCAGCCTATATTGTTACCAAACTATAAGCACTGTTTGTGCCACTTTCGTTGTCGTTGCAATTATATTCATAACTTGGTGTAGATACATTAATGTAGTTATATCATTAGTATAGTACTGAATAGTGTACCGTTTTTAGCAATATATCTATAGAAGGCAATAATCAACAAKCTACTGTTTTAAAATCAACCGTTCAGTGCTGAATATAGGGTTTAGGTYGCTTATTRGCTCANTGGCTATGRGGYRCTAGGGTGTRGCYGTAGGCTSGCTGCGTGGAGTRCTAGGTACAATTTCTTTACTTGATGGGTCAAAAATATCTAAGGAGCGGCGACTTTGATCATGCCCTAATACCACTAACACGACTCGACGATTCTTTTTCCGTCCTTCTTCGGTCGTATTGTCGGCGATCGGTTTAAATTCACCATAGCCGATAGCGCTCATTCTGCTTGGATYWAGCCCATAGCGTTCTAATAAATGGACGACTGAAGCTGAGCGAGCTGCAGATAGTTCCCAGTTGGAAGGAAAGCGKGGTGTRYTWATSGGWTKATTATCKGTGAAACCTTCAACTTGAACAGGATTGGATGATGTCTTTAGGATTTCAGCAGCCTTGGCAATAATAGGAATGGCTGTTCTCTCGAGTCGAGATTCACCGCTATAAAATAAAGCGCTGGATTTTATTTCTAACTCTAACCAATTATTACCTTGCTTAATTGAGATATCTTCATTTTCAATTTTTTCTGCAAAAGTAG